>JACZIY010000749.1 GCA_014860845.1 Anaerolineaceae bacterium | reverse complement strand
TTCATGCTTCCAAATGATGCAAAATGATTGGGAAATTTAAAATGGAAAAAAAACAAGTACCAGACATTGTCGTTGCACGTTTACCACTGTATCTACAAACCCTAAATCGCCTTCAACAAGAGGGTGAATATAATACCTCGTCCAATGATTTGGGGAAAAGAATTGGTATCTCTGCGGCTCAGATTCGCAAAGATCTTTCTCATTTCGGTGAGTTTGGAAAACAGGGAACTGGATATTCAATAAGCTTTCTAATTGAAAAATTGGAAGATATTCTCCATGTCGACAAGGTTTGGAATATGGCCCTCATAGGAGTTGGTTTTCTCGGTCATGCAATAGCCAATTTCAATGGATTCCAAAATCATGGTTTTCAAATCAAATGCATTTTTGATAATGATCCCGAAAAAATTGGGACAAAAATTGGTGAGTACGTGATCTATGATAGCCAAAACCTGGCAGAGATTATCCAAAAAGAAAAAATTAAAGTTGCTATGATAACCGTAGATGCAGAACATGCTCAAAATGTGGCAAATCATCTGGTTAAAGCGGGTGTAAAAGCAATACTTAATTATGCTCCTGTGAAATTAATCGTTCCTAAATCTGTTCAAGTCCAAAATATTGACCCAATTATTGAATTGCAACATATGACTTATTATCTTGATTAAAAATTTCTTCTACTAGTAAATTTATATTAAAAAGAGCTCTACGTATTGTTAGAGCTCTCTTAATTTAAAGAAATTTGATTTTAAACTCGAATTAAAGACCTTTTTAAAACATTACGCATTGCAAAAGCTTTTGATGCACCTTCAGCTGTACAGGTCATTGGGTTATCAACCAGATAAGCTGGAATGCCAAGAGCTTTCGTTAAATATTTATCAATTCCGTTTAATAATGCGCCACCACCACACAATGCCACACCACGATCTATAATATCTGAAATCAGCTCAGGAGGTGTTTTCTCAAGCGTATTCCTGATAAGTGTTACCAAATCATTTAAAGGTTGTTCCAAAGCATCAACAATATCATCAGTCGTTACATTAATCGGTTTAGGTAATCCAGTAACCTGATCCTGTCCTTGAATTTCCATATTTTTATTTTCATTTAACCGTATTGCTGATCCAATATTAATTTTAATTTTCTCAGAGGTTGGTTGACCAATGATGACACCAAACTTCTTTCTGAGGTGAGATATGATGGCATCATCAAATGCCAACCCTCCCGTTTTTGCAGTATTTGCAGTCACGATATCCCACATAGCCAGGACAGCCACTTGATGAGTACCTCCACCAAGGCTAATTAACATATTTCCTGAAGGAGTCCCTATCGGTAAATCAACTCCCAACGCAGCCGAAACTGGTTGAGAAATCAGATAAACCTCTCTGGAGGAAGATAAAGCTACGGCCTCAACAGCCCTACGTTCGACCGATGTTATACCATAAGGTGTGGTGATGATTATTTTCGTGCTTCCAAGAAAACTGGTAGCACCAGCTTTCTTTATCATCTCTTTCAGGATACCTTCTGTGACACTGTATTCAGCAATGACACCATTTTGAAGAGGTCTGACAATATCAATAGATTCGGAAACACGCCCCATCATGTCCCTTGCTGCCTGACCCCATTCAACCATTTTTCTGCCATCTTCAGTGACTATTGCAGCGACAGTCGGTTCCATAACGATAACTTGACTGCCTTCGACAATGACAGAGTTCATCGTGCCCAGATCTATTCCTAGTTCCCTGGAAAATAATGCCATTAAGTGTGTTTTGTCCTTTCAAATATCTGAATCAGACTTATCTGTCTTTCAGGCTTCCTTTTGACGAGCGCTTAAATCTTTTGATTGCATCCAGCCTGAAAGTTGATCTTCTCAACGCATACTTTAAAGCATCTAATTCACTTTCATCACCTTTTGATGTCTCACTCAGGAGTTTTTCTGCTCGTTCTTTTGCCAATTCAGCCCTGGATTCATCCAACTCATCCACATTCTCTGCCGCATCAGCCAAAACTGTTATTAGATTCGGTTGAACTTCGGCAATTCCACCTGCAACAGTGAAATAATTTCTATCCCTTTTTGTAATTACTGTGATAATGCCAAAATTAAAGGTAGTTAATACAGGAGCATGGTTGGGTAATATTCCCATTACACCTTCAGATCCGGGAATTATAACCATTTCAGCTTCTCCACTGAATACCATGCGATCTTGAGATACTATATCACATTGAATTGGCATATTAACCTGCAGTTTCTAATTGTTTTGCTCTTTCGACAGCTTCTTCGATGGATCCAACCATATAAAATGCTTGTTCTGGTAATAAATCATGTTTTCCATCAAGAATTTCGCGGAAACCACGGATTGTTTCTTTCAACGGTACGTATTTACCTGGAATTCCAGTGAATTGTTCCGCAACATACATCGGCTGTGAGAAAAACCTTTCAATTTTTCTTGCTCGGGACACAATAATTTTGTCATCCTCACTTAATTCATCTATACCTAAAATGGCAATAATGTCTTGTAAATCTTTGTAACGTTGCAATACTTTCTGCACTTCTCTGGCTGTGGTGTAATGATCTTGTCCAACAATTTTTGGATCGAGAATTCTTGATGTAGATGATAAAGGATCTACAGCTGGATAAATTGCTTTTTCAGCAATTGCTCGTTCCAAAGCAATAGTTGCATCAAGATGTGTAAACGT
>JACZIY010000097.1 GCA_014860845.1 Anaerolineaceae bacterium | reverse complement strand
TTTCTGTTAGGATGGTTAGCTTTTTATAGTTATTATTTGACCAAATAATAAGAAAGTTCAATTAATTTCTCAGTTCCCACTTTTTTATCTAAGTGGGACTTTTTTTGTTTGAAATCAAACGAACTCAAAATTCTTTCCATGCTAAAATAATTTAATACATGAAAAATTATTCAGACCAACCATGCAGAAATTTCTAAGAATCCTCATCATCATTTTTTTGTTCATGATGTGCCTGATGATCGGCGCAAAATTAGCCAATATATCCCTGTCGGGGGATGAAAACATCGTTATCAACAATGATCCACAGGAGCAAACGCAAATACGTTTTTTGGTTTTTATAGTTGATGAATTGAACAAAAGAAATCCCGAATTATCAGCAGTTTGGTCTGTCATTATTTATTATCAAGATTCAAATGGTTTGATGTTTATCCCTGTGACAGATGTAAATACAGACGGTTTTAAAGACCTTGAGCGATCATTCGTCTTAACTAGCGAAAAAGATCCTCATGAGAAAACAATTAAATTCTTCAATACAAAATTCAAGACCAAATGGGATGCATACATCATACTTGATCATATTGCAGTCGAATATTTGCTAAAATGGATAACGCATGAATCAATGGATGTTAATTCAAATTTGGAAGGTTCAAAGTCAGTTTTGATTCAGAATATGTGCGCGTCCATAACATCTACAAAATTAAATTCTCTTGAAACATTAGAATGGACATTAATTATTCCTGACCATTTTAAAACCAATTTGGCTTTTGAAAGAATCATGGATGGTTGGCAAAAAATGAGTGAATCCAGTGAAATACTTTGTGAAATAATTGCTGATTAATTGAATTTTTTCAGTTTTTCTGATAAACATTTTAAATATCTCTTTTTCTGAATGTCTGCATGATATAATTTGATCACCTGAATTACAGGTAAATTTATATTTTTATGGAGTGTCATGGATACCGAAAATAAACCATTTGTGGTTGAAGATAATGTTGTAGTAACAATGAATTATTCACTTAGTATTGACGGAGAGGTTATCGATTCATCTGAAGGTGAAGAAAATGACCCAATTACTTTCTTGCAAGGTGCTGGACAAATCATTTCTGGTTTGGAGAAATCAATTTATGGGTTAAAAGTTGGTGACAAAAAATCTGTTACCGTTGATTCTAAAGATGGTTATGGTGAAATTGACCCCGAATCAATCGTGGAAGTGCCAAAAGATGAGTTCCCGAAAGATTTTCCTCTTGAATTAGGCGTTGAGATCACGGTAAACGCTGATGATGAGGATGAAGAAGGCGACGAAGAAATGGAAGCAACAATAATTGCTGTAAATGAAAATACCGTCACACTTGATTTCAACCATCCTCTTGCTGGAAAGACTCTAAATTTTGATGTTCATATAATTGATATTCGCGAAGCTACATCGGAAGAAATTGAACATGGTCATGTGCATGGTGATGATTCAGAATTCTATTTTGAAGATGAGGACTTCGATGAATTAGATGAGGAAGACGAAACGAACCACCATCACTAAAAACAATCACCCTCTTCGGAGGTTTTTTTTATCCTATAATTTTCAATTTTGGGTAGCAGGCAATCATAAATCTTGTGTTCGATCTCCAATTGCTCATTTAACATAGATGCCTTTTAGAAAAATAATACATAACTGAAAGATTGTCCCTTTCTCGCGTATAATATTTAGAAAATTATTTACTTCTGTAGATTACTAAATTCTACGAGTAATAAAAGCGAATGATGAATTCTCCAAAAAACATATCCAAATATCTTTCAATGATTTTTTTATTCATTGTTGTATTCACAGGTTGTTCGAAATCTGAAATTCAAGAAACGCCATTGAATGAACCACTTATTCCAGATTTCAATACACCATCTCCTGAAATGAGTAGCACCATTCAAGAAACCATAATTGAAACCCAAACCTTAACACCTGAACCTGAAGAAATGGAAATCAATCATGTATTACCTGAATATTCTCTGAAGGTTAAATTTGATTATTCAAATCAATCAGCCTTGGTAGATGAAACCATAAATTATGTTAATAATTCAAAGCAAATTTTGAATGACATCCGGTTGGCCACCGACACATTGCGCTACCCCGGATCATTTTCTATTGAGAATGTATATATAAACTCAACTGAAAATGTGTTGGAACAAGGGAAATATTTTTTTTCAGTACGCCTTAATGAAGGTCTTGCCCCTGGTGAGGAAATAGAAATTCAAATAAATTATCTTTTGTCCATTCCTCCCTTACCACCCCCTGCTGATGATCGCAAACCAGGGATTTATGGGTATTCAACAGTTCAAACCAATCTTGTTGATTGGTATCCATTCATTCCTCCCTTATCTGAAAATGGGGAATGGTTACTTCACGATCCCTGGTTTTATGGAGAGTACCTGGTATATGATCTGGCTAATTTCTACGTGGAAATTGAGCTTTTAAATCCACCATCAAATACAACCATAGCAGCTTCATCAATACCAATTACTCAGGTGGATAATCATTATGGATATTCTTCATCCAGAGCTAGAAATTTTGTCTGGTCTTTAAGCCCATCCTATGTTATTGAGACGAAAGAATTAAATGGAATTACAATTTCCACGCATTCATTTCCCTTTCACCAGCAAGCAGGATCACATGTTCTGGAGGAAGCAACAAAAGCATTAGAACTCTATTCAAAATTATTTTCTCCTTATCCAAGGGAAAATTTGACCATCGTGGAAGCTGATTTCCTGGATGGAATGGAATATGATGGTCTCTTTTTTCTCAGCCGCGGTTTCTACAATCTTTTTGATTCCACTCCACAAAATTATCTGACTGCGATTGCTGTTCATGAAACAGCCCATCAGTGGTGGTATGCATCGATTGGAAATGATCAGGCACTTGAGCCTTGGCTGGATGAGGCATTGTGTACATATAGTGAAATATTATTCTTTGAAGAATACTATCCAAAGCTTGTTGATTGGTGGTGGGAATATCGAGTCAACTATTACCAACCGGAAGGTTATATCAATCAATCCATTTATGAGTACCAGGGTTTTATCCCATATAGAAATGCAACTTATCTTCAAGGCGCAAAATTTCTTCAATCATTAAGAGATGAACTAGGGGATAAGATTTTTTTTGATTTTCTAAAAGAATATGCTGCCAGTCAAAGAGACAAAATTTCTTCTCAAACATATTTTTTTGAAATACTTAAAGGGTATTC
>JACZIY010000748.1 GCA_014860845.1 Anaerolineaceae bacterium | reverse complement strand
CCCCAGTATTGGTTCATCATCACAAAATCAGAAAATTCTGTGGCATCCTGTGAAGGGTTTGAATTCAACCGATTCGAGGCAAACCCTACCGGACGGGTCGGATCAAGTGATTTAACATAAGAAATCATTTCTTTTACAAAGGTATGCCCTTCAGGTTTTTCAGACTCAATCTCATTTCCAATGCTCCATGCCCAAATTGATGGATGGTTATACTCTGAATTGATCATTTCTCGCAATTGTTGTTTTTCCAGGGACTGCATTTTGGGCATAGCCATTTGACTAGCAGTTAATTGCCAG
Source organism: Anaerolineaceae bacterium (assembly GCA_014860845.1). The sequence goes on along the minus strand of JACZIY010000748.1, from coordinate 3,971 downwards.
GCTGGAACTTCTGGTATGAACAATATCCCGTGACGGTCAGCATAATCCAAAATATAATCCGCTTGCGGATAATGGACCGGGCGGCTGAGTACTTCATTAAGTTTCTTAATATCATCGTAATCTGCTGCCATAATTTGGACAGACTCGGCCAGTCCAAACGTTGGTGAGTCAGCATGGCGAGTGATGCCAACCAAACGTACAGGTTCACCATTTAGCCATATTTGATTGTTCTTTAATTCGACAGACCGGATGCCAAAATTGGATTCGAAGTGGTGTACTTCCTTGCCATCTTTTTTGATTGAGATCGCCAAAACATATAAATTGGGGTGGTCAAAATGCCATAATTTTGGATTTTCCAATACAGTCGAAAATTTCAAGCTATTGGTTTGACCAGGAGCGATTGAAATCGCCTCACCTTGACTTGAATTGAATACAACCAAACCTGTGTCTTCTTCAAGAATTTTGAAAAATGCCTGCCCATCGAATTGACTTCCGGACTTGTTTTCGATCGTGACTGTGGTGGAAATATCGGCCTGTTTAGACTCATCCACTCCAGAAAGGCTTGGTAAAGCAATAATTTGTTGTCCGCTAATGTATACCGGATTGGTTATTTCTAAGCTGACAGACCGTACAATCCCACCATAGTTCCACCAGTCAAATGACCATCCAGCTGATAATTGAGCTGGTATACGAGCAGCTGAAATTATGTTGTCAACCTGAACAGCGATGATATTACTTTGCCCAGGTTTGAGAAGTGCACTGACGTTAAATTCAAAGGGAGTATACCCACCTTCATGTTCTCCCACATAAATTCCATTGACCCAAACACGAGCCTTATAAAAAACGGCTTTAAAAGACAAGCGTAGAAACATGCCAGCCAAATTGTCTGGAATGACCAATTCATATCGATACCAGGATAGACCATTGAATTGGGAATATGCGGTCATTACGTTCCAAGTATGCGGAACAGCGACAATCTGCCATGAGGAATCATCATAGTCTGGCGCAAACCACTTTTCAGACTCACCTTTTTTTTGTCTATCCACAGAAAAATGCCAATTCTTATCCAATGTTATGGAACTGGCAGGAGGGAAAACGATTGGTGAAGCACTAGGTGTATTTGTCATTGGTTCTCTCATATTTTCAATATTTGGATCTCTTGACTGACAGGAAACCAACAGGAAAAGGCAAATAAATATAACCGAAAAAATGAATCGAGGTTTCCAAAATTTACATTTCATGTTTCTCAAATAGGACAACAAGGCAGATCTCGGCTGGTTATGAAGGTAATCCATTTTATTTCACTTGATAACATCATCTATGACTTTCATTCATTTTTCGTCTTGTTCTTCATCAGTCAGAATTAAGACATCTCTTGGAGCAATTGGAACATACCCCGAAAAGCGTTTGCCACTTAAAATATCAAGAAACGAAGACCTTAATGTGATACTTTGTACTTCAGAAAGATGATTTAGAACGAAGACCAAGCGTTTTTTACCCTGCCAGCGTTCAGCAACTTCGACTCCCACTGGTGTCTCGATCAGGGGTTCAACCCCCGCCATACTAGAGAGCCAACGGGCTATGGCATTGTAGTAAGCGCTCTCTCCCATAACCCCGAGATAAATCACCTTGCCTTTTTTAAGACGATTGATTGTTGCAGCTGGTTTTTGAGCATAAAAATCCTGGGTGTGCCAGGCGATCACATCTGCCCCTTTTGGATCAATCACATCCGCCCAGGCGGTTGTCGTGAAACTCTCTTCCAACTCAGACAATCCAAACTGAATCCGGTTATCCTGGTCAACAGGCATGGAAATGTACTCTTCAATTTCAATGCCGCACATTTTTGCGACCAAACCAGGCAGCTTCATATTAATAACCGTGTTAGATTTATCTTTAACCCCGGTACGCGGTGTGAAGACGACGATTCCACCGTCCGCAGCAAATTTTTCCAGGTTCGCAACGGTCTCGTCGGTCAGGATATACATGGCAGGGATGACAACCAGTTTGTAACCAGTCAAGTGATCCTTTTCAGAAACGATATCCATAGGAATGTTATTGTCATAAAATCCACGATAGATGTCCTGGATGTGTTTTTCATAATCAAAACGTGGATTATTGGGTTGCACTTGGAAGGCGAAACGTGTATCGTAGGATTGCATGATGGCTATCCAGGGTTTGACCTGTGAGCCAGTAATTACATCTGCTATCCTTTTTATTTCCTTGCCAACCTGGGATACCTCAGCATAACGCCGACCAGGGATGCCGTGATGCTCAAGGATCCCTTGCCAATATTGTTCGGTTCCGACACGCGCAGTACGCCAGCGGAAGTAGACGATCGCATCAGCCCCGTGAGCAATGGCTTGATACGTCCATAGGCGAATCTCACCGGGTTTCGGGGGTACCGCCACTAATTCCCAACCACCGCCACCGGATTGCTGTTCCATAACCCAGAAATTCTTTTTCTTTAAACCGCGCATGGTATCGGCACTGAGGGCAGCCCTGGCGGGATCGATTTCAGCCTCCATCCCCCATTGCATACGCATATAGTTGTCCCAAGAAACAAAATCGAGATCAGCAGAATTATCATAATAGTCAAGTTGGTTGTAGCTAAAGCCCATCAAATTATGGGTAACAAAGTGGCCGGGGCAATGGTGGCGAATGATATCGATCTGAAATTTCTGATAACCCCGGTAAGTATCGGACATAAAACGCCGATAATCCAAACCAAGGCTGGGATTCACTGACCGAATGGTGGTCAGAGGAACGGGAATCTGGGACCACTCTGTATAAATATGGCTCCAGAAGACAGTCCCCCATTTTTCATTCAGTTTTTCCAGAGTCTGATAGCGTTTTTGCAGCCATTTTTGGAATTCGGAGCGACAAATCTCGCAAAAACAGCGATCCCCGAATTCATTATCAATTTGCCACCCTATGACAGCCGGGTTGTCTTTGAAATGATCAGCCATTTTACTAACGATTCGTTCAGTATACAGGCGGTAGAGTGGGTTATTGGGACAATTCTCTCTGCGGAAACCGTATGTTTGTCGCGTACCTGATGCTTCAACAAGAAAAAGGTCTTCCTGTTTTACCATCAACCATGGAGGAGGAGAAGCGGTTGGCGTTCCCAAAATAACACTAATATTTTGAGCTGATAGAACGTTAATTGCGCGATCCAGCCAGCTAAAATCATAATCTCCTTCACTCTTTTCCATTTTTGACCAGGAAAATTCAGCAAGGCGAACAATATTAAAACCAGCTTCCGCCATTAAGCGGGCGTCTTCAAGCCAACGCTCTTCTGGCCAATGTTCAGGATAATAATCAGCACCAAAAAAAATCATAAATGTCCTCCAGAAATCCAGAAAATAATTATCCTTTTATTGCCCCTGCAGTAATTCCTTCTGCAAATCTTTTTTGAAACACAAGAAAAATGATTAACAAGGGTATCAGGCTAATGACAGACATAGCCATTTGTGGCCCCCAATAGGTTAATCCTGCGCCTCCAATCAAGCCATTAATCGCCAATGTAATTGTCCAATTGGAGGGAGATTTAAGATAAATTAATGGACCAAGATAGTTATTCCAACTTCCCATAAAGAAAATTAATCCTAAACTTATCATGCCTGGAAAGATAATTGGAATAATAATGCTTCTAAATATCCTAAACTCCGATGCACCATCAACACGTGCTGCATCCATCAGTTCATCGTTAATGGTAGAAATATATTGACGAAAAAAGAAAATTCCAAATGCATTTGCAGCTCCAGGAACAATCAATGGCCAAAATTTATCCACCCAACCAAGTTCTCGCATAATTACAAATGATGGCACCATCATTACAGCGCCTGGAATAATCATGGTTGCCAAAAGCATAGCAAAAAGAGGTTTCTTTCCTGGAAAATTAAACTTAGCAAAACCATAGCCCCCCATAGAAGTAAAAAACAAGCTAAGGATTGTTGATAATGAAGAAATAA
>JACZIY010000747.1 GCA_014860845.1 Anaerolineaceae bacterium | reverse complement strand
ATGGTTGAATAAAGTATCAGATAAATTCCCAAAGTATACATATTTAATAGGAGGTGAATATTATTAAGAGTAAATTTCTTAACCACCCCAAATTGACAAAATCAAGTTTTTTACATAATTAGGAGGAAGATAATGAGATCCAAAACACTTTTTAGTGTAATATTTGTGTTACTGGTTGCCAGCATGCTGTTAGTAGCCTGTAAACCCGAAGCTCCCGTTGTGACAGAAGAACCCGCTGTAGAAGAACCGGTTGCGGAAGAACCAACTGTTGTAGAGCCAGTCGTTGAAGAACCAACCGTAGAAGAACCCGCTGGAATACCTGACCGAGAATTTTTGTGGACACAACCACTGCGTGAAGCAGTCGCTGCTGCCATTGATCGTGAAGTAATTGTTGACCGTGTTTTTGAAGGTCGCAATATTCCCGCTTACCATATGGTCCCGGCCGTTACCCTTATGCCACAGAACCTTTCCTGGATAAATACGGAACCCGTGACCTGGACATGGCAATTGAATTGGTAAAGAGTGAAGGTTATTCCGAGGAAATGCCATTTGAGTTTATCCTTTGGTATCCCCCTGAACACTATGGCACCACCACCGCGGATGTCATGCAGGTTATTAAAGAGCAATTGGAAGAAACTGGTGTTGTCAAGGTTGAACTTAAAAGCATGAACTGGGCAGAATATGTCGATGGTTTCGTTGCCGGCGAATTACCATTCTTTATTTTAGGTTGGTTCCCGGATTTTGCTGATCCTGATACATGGTTATCTCCGTTCGCTTCTTGTATACAATCACCAGATAATGGTGTCAATTATTGTAATGAAGAAATGGATAGCCTGCTTCTAGCAGCTGCTTCATCATCTGATCCTGCTGAAAGAACAACACTTTATGAACAGATTGGCGAATTGTACGCAGAAGATGTTCCAACCATTCCTTTGTTTTTCGAACCTGAATTCGTTTCTTACCGAGATGGTGTTCAAGGTGTAGTTATTGGAGCACCGTTTGAATTTAATTACAATGTGCTTTCCTATGCTGCCGATGCACAACCAGCTGCGGGAAACACAGACACGATTATCATTGGCACAACCGATGAGGTCAACAGTCTGGATCCAGCTGATGCCTATGCCACCCATGATTGGGAAATCATCAAGAACACCGGTATGGCACTCTTATCCTATACACCTGGTACATCTGATTTAGTTCCTGGTGCAGCAGCTGCGATGCCAGAAGTAAGCGAAGATGGTTTGACTTATACTTTCACTCTCAAAGAGGGATTAAAATTTGCAGATGGTACACCAATAACAGCTCAAACATATGTTGATTCCTGGGATCGCCTGAATTCTTTGGAAGGACAGGTTTCTGGTCTCATCCAACTATATGTTGATAGTGTGGTAGCAGTGGATGACTTGACAGTCGCTTACAACCTGAAAGCTTCCTTTGGGTTTTTCCCAGCCTTAGCAGCGACAGCGCCTTTTGTTCCAGCCAATCCGAGTGAATTTGTGGACACCATTAATCAATTCCCGACCGTATTGGATGGCATTGGACCATACAAGATGGTTTCACATGAACCTGGTCAACAAATGGTTCTGGAAGCCAATCCAAATTATATTGGCGAACAACCATTGATCAAAACTGTGATCATCCGCTACTTTGCAGATCCGACCACTATGTCGAATGCGATTGAAAAAGGTGAGATTGATATTGCATGGCGAACATTAGGTCCAGTGGAAGCGATTCGTTTACAGAGTGTAGATGGTGTCACTGTTGATAAGATTGATGCCCCAACATTGCGTTACATGGTGTTCAACCATACTTATCCATATGGTGAATAAGCCCTCAACGGTTTTCGTGTTGGATATTGCCTGATTTATCCTTGTAAGACAAAAAAATCTAAATCTGGTGATATAAAGAAGATAACAATTGGGGGCGAGGGAAACCTTGCCCCCTTTTATTTTTGAAAATTGGAGAGTTCGATGTCGGCATCTTTACGTAGATTTATAATCACCCGATTGTTGTTAACGATCCCGATGGTGCTAATTCTTGTCACCATGATTTTCTTTATCATGAGAATTCTACCTGGTGATCCTATTCGATCTCAATTAGGACCCAGGATCAGTGCCGAACAGGCAGATGTTCTGCGAGAGCGCCTTGGATTGAACCGTCCTTTGTATGTTCAATATTTTGATTTTCTTTGGGACATGGTAACACTTGATTTTGGTACTGCCCTTACGCAGGGAGAACGACCCATTCGAGATGAGTTGGGAGAACGTCTACCAGCAACAATCGAATTGACAATTCCTGCAATTACTTTGACTGCTCTGATTGGAATATTTTCTGGCTCCTATGCTGCCAAGAACCGCAAGAAACCAATCGATTACATCATCCGTTTATTGAGTATTGTGGTTTATTCTATTCCAGTCTTTTTTATGGGTTTATTATTTCAAATTCTTCTTTCTGTAAGAATACCAATTTTTCCTTTAGCGGGGCGGATGGATACCCTATTAATGGTGAACTTTGAGACGGTAACCAATTTTTATGTAATTGACTCAATCCTTACAAAAAATTGGGCAGCCTTAGGGTCATCCCTGATGCATCTTGTTTTACCTTCCGTGACATTAGGACTGGCGTTGACCGGTGTATTTGTCCGTCTCACGCGAGTGAATATGATAGAAATGCTCCAGTCGGATTTCATTACAGCGGGCAGAGCGCGTGGCTTACCAGAGAACAGATTGGCATATAAACACGCATTGAGGAATACGTTTATTCCCATTCTTACCCTGTTAGGTTTGCAGTTTGCCATTCTGCTGGCTGGTGCTGTGCTGACAGAAACAACCTTCTCGCTGCCTGGGGTTGGTCGGTATCTTGTTCAGAGGATTCAACTTCGGGATTATACAGCTGTACAGGCGACGATTGGTGTTTTTGCGTTATTTGTAGCTTTCGTCAGTCTTCTGATGGACATCTTTTACGCGTTCATTGATCCACGCATTCGTTATTAATTTTATTAGATAAAGATATGAGAGAAGATATGGAACCTGAAAAGAAACACTCATCAACCACTGAGAAGGTGCCGGATTGGATGCTCGATCTGGATCGAGTCGGATTTGTTCGTAAACTTTTCATTGCGCGAAGATGGTATGGGGGTGATTGGTGGTTTGTCGCCATCAGTGGTTTAGCACTGATTTTTATTATCCTGGTCGGTATTTTTCCACAATGGTTTGCACCTTATGATCCCAGAGAGGAAGTAGGGCCTTCTTTGCTAGAACCCGGCCAGGCACCCTCGGAATATGTTCTGGTATCGCAGGTGGAAAGAGGTGAAATCACATTAGTGGATATTGCCGATAAGACGAATAATATCGGCTTTATTGTCGGAAGCCCGGCCAGTCAGGCTTTGCGGGAAGTACTAACTGAATTGAATGATAACGCACCAGAAGGGGTACGGTATCAACCACGACAGCGAAGATATGATACATTGGAAGAATGTTTGGCTGCCCTGGATAGTGGTGAGATTGATGGTTTTGTTGTTACCCCGGATGTACTTGAAGATTCCCTGGATCCGTACCCAAATTTGCAGGTGGCAG
>JACZIY010000746.1 GCA_014860845.1 Anaerolineaceae bacterium | reverse complement strand
AGCATGCGCAGCAATGTCTGTGCAGTCTCGCCTGATGAATTCTGGTTTTGCCCGGTGACGATGTTGCCATCCACGGCTACATAGGTGGCAAAGAAATCCCTGAATGCCGTGCCACTTACGAAGTTCGCACCCAGTCGACGCAGCTCTGTTTCCGGATGTTGCGGCGTGATCTCAATACTCAGTTCTTCAACCTGCTTGTCGGTGACAGCGGTCATCGTCCGGCCTTCAACCAGCGGACTGCCATCGACGTCGGTTGCCTTCAGGAAGCCAAGTGCCCCATGACACACCGAACCCAGCAGAATACCTTCCGCATGGGCTGCTGATATCTTCTCGCCTAGCACTTCGCTGTAGCCCAGGTCGTAGGCTGCACCCCAACCACCCGCCATCCAGATGATGTCGTAATCCAGAAAATTGACATCATTAATTTTGAGCGAGTTTTGGGTTTTATTCTGAGCATCCTCGTCATTCAGGTAGCGTTTGTCGGCATGGGTGGCCAGCGGCCAGCGCAAACTCACCGGTTCAAACGGAATTAGACCGCCTTCGATGCTGGCAATATCGACGGTCATGCCGGCATCCAGGAACTCATAATAGGCAATGGATAATTCGGACCCATACACACCGGTCGCCTCACCTGTATCGCCTAAGGTGTCGTGATTGGTGGCAATGATGAGCGCCCGTTGCCCCTCGAGATCGTACTCCACACGCTCATATGCAGGATGGAATCCAATCCAACTGAGTATCTGCGGTAACAGGATCAAGACTAGTGCAATGATCCCTACTAACGATATTGCTGTGATCACAAATGTTCTTTTCATAATATTATCCTTTTGTTATACTTGTTTCAACTTGTTATTTATGTTACAATTCGTATTGTATTTACAAAGTTCAAATCACACAATAGGCAATTTCAGATGATGATACTTAAGTAACAGGTGTAACTTTATGGCTAATAATCAAAATGATTTGCGGGTCATCAAAACGGAACGCGGGTTACGTGAAGCATTCCTCCGCTTGCTGTTTGAAAAAGGGTATGACGCGATTTCGATCCAGGATATTGCGACGGAGGCAGAAGCAGCCCGTGTAACCTTTTATCGGCACTATGCAAACAAGGAAGAGTTACTGATCGATTGTATAGATGAGATCTATGAAAATCTTGCCGGGAGTATCAGCAAAGTATCGGATGAAGAATTTCGACAGGGGAATACACCGTTGCTGGTTTTTTATAAGCAGCTTCAGGGTGATGGAAAGATCTATCGCCTGCTATTATCCAGCCGGGCAGGACGGTTTTTAACAAATCGATTGATCGAACTATTTGCGAAAAGAATCAAAAGCCAGATCGAAACGAGCCTTCCGGCAGAACAACTGCTGGCCCCAATTGAACTTATCGCACATCATATTGCCAGTGCTCAAATTGGATTGGTGAACTGGTGGATCGAGAACGATCAGCCCTATTCCCCAGAATACATGGCGCAAATTTCTATTTGGCTCAGTTTGGCAGGCAGCGCTCGCGGTTTTGGACTTGAGGATTTATCATTAGCTCCCCCGACTATGCCAGAAAATGGATAAAACGTTAGAATATCATCGAGTGAATTCGGTACTGGTACGCGAAACGGGTTGCAAATCGGTTTATCCCGACCGACCGTAGACTCGGTGATATGTTCAAACTGGCGATCGAGGTTGCCGAACTGGGGGTGGACATTCACAAATGGGCTGCGCTAAAGAAAACGCAGGTTTTCCCGGTGAGACCTATCTTCAGCCTGGCCATTGTTAGAGGGCTTGTCTTTATAATTTTTGTTATACTGGCGCTTGTTTACTTCATTGTGATGTGAAATCAACCGATTAGCGAAGGGTAGGAAAGGTCTCAAGCAAAAGTTGCCAACCAAACCAATCCATCCATCGATGTAACCGCTGAATAAAAGAGAGAAC
>JACZIY010000745.1 GCA_014860845.1 Anaerolineaceae bacterium | reverse complement strand
AATAATAGCCTTCTGGTGAATATTCTCCACGTCGATATCGGTGTTTCTTCGGGTGATGAAATCCATCGATGGATGCACTGATAATTTGGCGCTTGCTTTTTCTTAATGGAAAATTTAATTCTTTGGCCAACTTGGATTTACCAGCGTTATCCAATCCATCAATTGCCACTCGAATGGGATGATCTCTAGTTTTTTCAAGAATGTATTTCGATAATGCTTCCAGTAATTGTGATCGCAACAACGTCTTATTTTCTCCGTTTTTTGGTGAGTAGCAAGAAGAACAGGAAAGCTGTTGTGATTTGCCAGAACCAGGCATATTCTCCTGGTCCATCATTGCCAGTTTTTTCTGCGATACGGTTAAACTTTATTAAACGATAATCTTTAGTCACTTCTGCTAAACTAAAATCATCTATCGTCAGGGGGTGAATACCAAACATTGGAGCAGCAAACCCACTGCCGATCAACACTTCCCGCATAATTTGTAATCGATCCGGATGATCGCTGACGTCTTCCGCTTGCGCCTTCCACCACCCTTCATGTAACCATACTTCAATTTCAGGATTATGAATCAGATTTTTATACCAATCAGATTGCACTCCGAATCCTGAGGTACAAAAAATTTCACCATTAATGGTGGAATAATTGACCGGGGTCAGGTATTTATTTCCTGTTTTACGACCATAATGAGTTATGACCAAGAAACGGCCAAAAACCTTTGGCCAAATATTCAGGAATTTTCCCAGTCCCAGTTTCCATAAAAGCACCATAAATTTATTAAAATATTTAAATAGTTTTCTCAATAAGTCTTCATTCATAAAATTTCACCTACTTATTCAAAATATTGATTCATAATGGGGATTACCCGCATGAGAGGTTCTTCATATGGATGTGCAGCACGAATCGCCTGGAGAGCTGCCTGGACACTCTCCTTTTTACAATTGACTTCCAGTTTAATCTCAGCTGCTATCTCCATTTTTCCTGCCTGACCTTGAAATGGATTTGCACCTTCCAAAGGACGCCAATGACCGGTTACCTGAGATGTGGCAAAAACATTATCATAATTGCCGACGATCCCTGCATTCGCTTCGGTTAAAGCGAGGCGCATGACTTCCAAATATTCAGCTGGTAGGTAGACTTCAATTTTAAAATCTGTAATATTGTTAAAATTCATCTGAGTTCCTGATAAATTTGAGGGAAAACCAAAAGGAAATGAATAATTATTTGGAATTGGAGAGATTCTGAGTAACAGGTTGAATCCGATTATTTTTTGAAAAAAGCCATTCTTTTAATGATAAGAAAAATTTGATTTTTGAAGGGGAATTTTGGTTGTCTTTAGGGATTTGTGTGCACAAGCATTGATAAATAAGATCAGGGCTTTTTTCGCATGTCGATTGACAAAACTCATACTCTCGCATATTTGACCTCCATCATATAAGAATAGTATAAGGAAAAAACAACCAGGATTCAAATATTTTTTATCAACACAATTTGCAATATCAGATAGGTGAATCCTCAGAAAAATTAATGCTTTGAGAAATTAATTTGAAACCCAACCATAGATATCCATGTCGATGCTATTATCTGCCTTGAAGATGATGCCCTCCTGTTCCAACAGGGCGCGTTGCATAGCTGATCCAAAGCCGGCACCATGTGGGCTGATCTTCCCTTTGGAGTTAATAACTCTTTGCCAGGGGACACCAGAATCTGTTGGTAATGAAGCCAGAGCATAGCCAACCATGCGAGCTGTACATCCCGGGATCAATCTTGAAACCTGACCATAACTGGCAACCTTACCTGAAGGAATTTCCTTAACGATGTCAAACACCATATCACGATACGTAATTTTCTTTTTCATCCCTAACCTTGGTTTCTTATCGACTACCTTCATTCAGTTTGGCAATTTTTTTTATAATTCTATTGCGCAGAAACCCGGGCAACTCATTGATAGCCAGATTAAAGGAATCTTTTACCCATTGCAATATTAATTCATCCGGTATGTCATCATTTCCAAGAAAAATTGAAATCCAATGGGTGCGATTCTGATGATAGCTTGGAACAACCCCGGAATACTCTTTACGTAATTGAATTGCTCTGTCGGGATTGCACTTCAAACTGACAAAAATAGGGTCCGATTGCCAGGATATATATGCAAATGCTTTCCCCAATATTTTAAAAACCATTGTATCTGTTCCTTGAGGAAAGTCCAGCCTTGATTCTGGCAGGTTAAACAGATAACTCTTCAATGTATCAAATTCCATTTTTTATCCTTTGACGGGTATCCAATATTGTTGGTAACGATTTTTCTTCTGGAGTTCCAAATATAACTTCATTTGATTGTTACGATAGATCTCGTTTTGTTCCGGGATTTGTGCGTTACTAACAAATAAAATCTCTTGAAATTGCCAGGCTGTCAGTATCCACTGACGAAGTGTATTGAAAATATGAGTTTCCATTTGGGAGTTTCTAATTTCAGAAATGACCCAAAAGGAAACGAAAAAATGAAATGGTTCTATTTGTACTTCCTCTTCTCGAGATAATGATTGAATGAAAGCGACTGGTCTGATATATATACATCCTAAACATTGGGTTTTGTCATGATTTAGAATAGTGTAAGTAAAGGCAGTTTTTACCTTGAATTCCTCAAAATGCCATTCCAGATCAAGTAAATTGTCCTCCACCTTGAAATGATCCTCAGGCCAGGAACTATCACTCCACCGATGAAGGAAGTCTTTGCTTTTCATCAAAGCCTGATAATCTAACCCAACATGTTTGGGGTGAAGAACTTCAAAGCAGAATTCTTCGTGCTCTAAATACTCTGGTATTGGATCTGGTAAAATAAAATCTGTCATTTAAATTACTCCCAAAAATTTTTCCAAACAGGAGGCAATTCGACTTTACAGGTAGTTGGGGCGACCAATTGAGACGGATGCTCTACCCAGGCCACCAATCCACGCCGATGCATGGCAGCTTTAATAAAATTTTGCTGAATTCCTTCGATCTGTTCATATTGATTTTGGACAGTTTTTGCAGGAACTTTGCAGGGAAAATTTTCCCCATCGTTAAACAGCACCAATCCGCCTTCAAAGAATAATCTTGCACCTACTGGCAATTGGCTGAAATGCGCAATACCCGATATGAGCAGGTTGGCCGCTAACCACTCAGGTTTAATTTCATCTATACCCAGTTCTTCTGCAATAGCTTTAAGTTCTTCCTGAGACACAAGAGAGACCTGCCTACGATTTCGAATGATTGTTCCTCTCTGAAATTCCGGTGTGCGTGAATTGGATAACATTGTGACACCAAAATGCCGGTCACCGATCAACCCTTCATTCGTGAATATCCCACCCTCAATTGGTTTTGATATATTTTCTCCTTTCGGAGTGACAAACAATGCTTCCACATTCCCTTTAATTTCTCGCATTTTCAGTTCTCCATCTGGCTGACTTCAAAATACCGAAAACATTCTACCAGGTGATCATTAACGATACCAGTAGCCTGCATAAACGCATACATGATTGTGGGTCCTACAAAACTCATGCCGCGTTGTTTTAAATCTTTACTAATTTGCCTGGAAAGTTCTGTCTCGGCTGGGATTTCCGACAGGCTAAAAAATTGATTTTGTTTTGGCTTTCTACTAACAAAACCCCAGATATACTCGTCAAAACTGCCAAACTCATCCTGGATTTTTAAAAACACATTCGCATTTTTGACAGCCGACTCAATTTTTCTGCGATTACGAATAATGCCAGGGTTGAGGAGCAATTCCTCTACCTGAGGAGAATCAAATTTTGCGACTCGGGCAGGTTCAAATTCCATAAATGCTTCCCGATAAGCCGCTCTTTTTTTCAGGATCGTTTCCCAATTCAAACCCGCCTGGGCACCTTCCAGGATTAGGAATTCAAATAATTTTTGGTCATCATGAACCGGAACACCCCACTCATGGTCATGGTAGTTTGATGAAATTTCACTTAATGCCCATGGGCAACGCATCATTATTTTCTGTCTTTCCTGGAGAAATTTGCTGACTGTTCAGTCAACTACCTATTGAGATGATCGAATTTACGCTATTTGATTACTTGCAAGTAGGTTCCGATTGCTCGCCTTCTACAGATAATTCCTCGAGAATTTTTACGAGAACTTTCTTTCGGTTCTTAAGCATATCTTTAAAGTCCATATCATCCGTGTGATGAATTTCGACCCTTAATTCAGACAGACAGCATTGGAGTAAATCTCGTAGTGTTAATTTTTCTTCTTCGGTGAATGTTATTTGTAACATGACAACCTCCTATTCTGAAAACCCTATTTCACAGATCATATAAGGAGTTGAGCTACTTGAAGTTAGGCATGATTGTTCTCAACAAAAGACCATTCGTTGTTAATTATTATATAAGACATTCTGTTAGTTTTTACAATCAATTATCTTCTTTCCTTTCTAGAAGAAAATT
>JACZIY010000744.1 GCA_014860845.1 Anaerolineaceae bacterium | reverse complement strand
GTTGAAACCGTCTACCGGGAAGCGCTGGCAGATATGTTCCAGGAAACAGAAGATGTTAAAACACTGGTAAAGATGATGAAATATCGTGAGGTTTATCGCCACCTGAGTAATGCTGCTGATCGCGGTGATGAAGCTGCCAATGTTCTGGCAGACATTATAGTGAAAACGACATAATCTCAATTATTTTATCAACCACTCAGACATCTTTTTTGAAGTAACCAAAATTGGTTTTTAACAATATTTACTTAGCTATTTGGTGAAAATCTTAATAGGGTCAATTTTCCTCAACATTTTTACCTAAATTAACAAGAAAGAGGTTTATGTCTACAACATTACTCATTTTAATTGCTCTTGCTATTGTTTTTGATTTTTTAAACGGTGTACATGATTCAAGTAATATTGTTGCTACCATGATCTCATCCAGAGCAATTCAACCTCGGGTTGCCCTTGCCATGACAGCTGTTGCTGAATTTTCCGGGCCATTCATTTTTGGAGTTGCGGTTGCTAACACAATCGGATCTGAAATAGTTGACCCAATCTTCTTGAATTTGGGAATCATTATTGCTGCTTTGGTCAGCGCAATCATTTGGAATATTATGACCTGGCTATTGGGTATTCCCAGCAGTTCTTCACACGCATTAATTGGTGGATTGATTGGTGCTGTGGCAGTAGGTGCAGGTTTTAAGGCAATCCAGATGGCAGGTGTGACAAAGGTCCTGATTGTTTTGTTTACCTCTCCCATCATTGGTCTTTTTGCAGGAATGATCGTGGCTAATATTATTTTTATGCTTTCCTGGAAAGCTACACCTAAAGTTAATGGATTATTCAAACGCCTTCAAATTATTACATCTTTGGGACTCGCACTCAGCCATGGTACCAATGATGCACAAAAAACCATGGGAATCATCACCCTGGGTTTACTCATTAGCGGTAGAATTTCAACTTTTGAAGTGCCTTTCTGGGTGGTGGTGATTTGTGCAGCTGCGATCGCTTTGGGAACATCGGTTGGAGGTTGGCAGTTAATTCGTACTCTAGGTGCAAAGTTTTATAAGATTAGACCTATCCATGGGTTTGCTTCTCAAGCCACCTCGGCTGCTGTAATTCTGGCTGCATCTCTCATTGGGGGACCAGTCTCAACCACCCAAGTGGTTAGCACTGCCATTATGGGTGTAGGTGCAGCTGAACGTCTCAGTAAAGTTAAATGGGGTGTGGCTGGGGAAATTCTGACTGCATGGATTGTCACAATCCCTGCTACCGCATTATTAGGTGGTTTTTTGTACTGGGTTCTGAGTTCCCCAATCCTTTCATTTTTAAAGCTGTTCTAGAGAGGTGTTTTGTGTCTATTATGAAGAAAAATTATGATGTTATTTATGCTGGTAACTATACCAAAGATACGATCATAACTCCGGATGGTATTAGAGTGGTGGATGGCGGTGGAATGAATTACGCGGCCAATGTTGGATCCAGACTGGGAATAAAAGCGGCAGTTATTACCCGCTTGGCACAAGAGGATCAGCATGTCGTCGACGCAATTTCTTCAGCAGGTATTGATTGTTATCCATTCTACTCAGATTTTTCAACTGTCATGACATTGGAATATAAGACACGAGATGTGGATAAGCGCAATCTGTATATCAAATCAACTGCTGGCACAATCCTGCCTGATTATCTGGATGATTTCCAGGCGAAAGCTATTGCCGTCAGTCCCAGTTTGCGGGGTGAGATAGAACCTGATTTCTTCTCCCGATTAAGACATAGTACTGATGCCCTACTGGCAGTGGATGTGCAGGGTTTCGTGCGGGTATTGAGAGACGAGACATTGGTATATGAGCCATGGCTAGAGATGCCTGAGGTACTTTGTGACCTAGATATCCTAAAATCAGACGCAGTTGAAGCTGAATTTTTAACCGGTGAAAAAGATATAGAAAAAGCTGCTGCAATTTATGCTCGCATGGGTGTTAAAGAAATTGTATTAACCCATTCCGATGGTGTGTTGATTTATGTAGAAGGCAAATGTCATCACTTCCAATTTCACGCTGCTTCCATGGCAGGCAGAAGTGGTCGAGGTGACACCTGTATGGGTTCCTACGTTGCCAAACGCATCAGTTTACCACCTCGTGAAGCCGGGAAATGGGCAGCAGCTGCCACCAGCTTAAAGGTGGAAAGAGCTGGTGTATTCAATCGTCCTATCAGCGAAGTGGAAGCCTTTATCGCTCAATATTATTCTGACTGATTTTCTTTATATCTTATGGCTGATTTAGAATACCAACGGGTAATTGCACGAGCGGATTATCCGAAGAATTGGAAACGGATGATTTTTGAATGGAAATCCAGCCAGAAAGACCGTTTCTGGCTGACCTATTCAGCCAATTATATATTGAATACGGCTGGTGTGAAATGGGCAATTGATCCATATTCTCTCTTTACGCGTATTGGCGGGGTAGGGCAACCTGATTTTTCTGAAGACTTTCGTTCATTACAACTGGTGGTGTTAACGCACAGCCATTCAGATCACCTTGATTTGAACCTGATTGCTGCTTTACGAGAATTACCCATACTATGGGTCATTCCTGAATTCTTGTTGGAAAAAATCAAGACTGCGGTTGATCTTCCCACAGATAGAATCATGATGCCTCAGTTACGAAAACCATTGCGTATAGGTGATCTGACACTTACCCCTTTTGAGGGGTTACACTTTCATGGAGAACATGGAGTGCCAGCCATGGGTTATCTGGCTGAATTCTCCAACAAACACTGGCTTTTTCCTGGAGATACCCGCACCTACGACTTTTCCAAATTTCCAGAATTTGGTGAGCTGGATGGAGTGGTTGGGCATCTTTGGTTGGGAAAAGCTGAAGCCTTAGAACCCAAGCCTTCAAAGTTAGAGGAATTTTGTAATTTCTTCTCACAATTTACAACAAAACAACTCATCATCACTCATTTACATGAGTATGGAAGAGAACCAAATGAATTGTGGGACCTTCATCATTTTCAATTGGTTCGTACGCATATTCGTGCGAAAAAACCAGAACTTAGCATTACTTCAGCTCTAATGGGGGAATGTGTAGATTTGTAAGGCGAAATTTTTAAAAGCTGAGTAAAAATTAACTGGTTAAATTCAAAACCTCTGCGATAATAGTGATGAGAGGTTAAATATGCACCCAGACCGATTCTTTTCTCCTGACTCAAATATTAAATCCATCACACAACAAATTTATCATTCTGCGAAAAATTTGCCGATTTTTGCTCCTCACGGGCATGTGGATCCCGAACTTTTTTCAGTTCCTGATGCTACTTTTGGTAACCCGGTCGATCTGTTTATCAAGCCGGATCATTATGTGATCAGGACGCTCTATACCAATGGTATTCCTTTACAAAAGCTAGGAATTGCTCCAAAAGGGGAAACACTGGATTATGATCCTCGTAGTGTTTGGGAATTGTTTTGTACGAATTTTTTCCTTTTCAAGACGACTCCTTCAGGTGTGTGGTTGACCACTTCACTCAGTGATGTTTTCGGTATTGAACAAAAATTATCAAAAGAAACCGCTAATAATACCTATGACATTCTGGTGGAGAAACTATCATCAAAAGAATTTTCACCCAGAAATTTATTTGAGAGATTTAACATTGAGCTATTAGCAACCACAGACTCCGCTGCTGACCCACTCACACATCATCAAATGATTCGTAAATCAAA
>JACZIY010000743.1 GCA_014860845.1 Anaerolineaceae bacterium | reverse complement strand
CTTAACAAGTTTGAGTCAAATTTCTCGATCTTTAAGTTTGTTGATAAATAAGACTATAATGGTAAAATATTTGTTGAAAAGGAAACTATTTGAAGAAATCAAAATCTGGTGAGCCACCTTTGTTCTCAATCCTTAGTATTGTATTGGCCGTTGGCGTATTGATTGTTTTGTTAGCGCTCCTGGTCTTTCAAGGCTCGGCTATGTTCAGCCCGGGACCATTATCCTCGCAAAGTATGAATGGATTGGTATTAGGCAATGCCAATTCTCACGCTGATCTTGAGTCCCAATGCAGTACATGTCACGAACCTTTTAAGAATAACCAGGGTGATAAATGCCTGGTCTGCCATACGGAAATTGCTGATCAGATCAATCAGGAAAATGGTCTGCATGGGGTGCTGGATGATGTCAAGACCTGTCGGAATTGTCACTCAGACCATAATGGTCGTGATTTTGATATGATCCAGGAAGCCTTACAGAAATTTGACCATAATCAGACGAATTTTCCTTTAACAGGCGAACACCTCTTGTTAGATTGTGAGAGCTGTCATGCAGATAGAAATTTTAAAATAAGTTCTAATTGTGTCAGCTGTCATATGGAACCGGAATTACATGCCAGCATGTTTTCTACCAATTGCGTGGAGTGCCACAATTCGATTTCCTGGACACCTGCGAATTTTGAAGACCGAGTGTTCGATCATGAAAATACAGGTTTTAGCCTGGTTTTACACGAATCTGATTTCCAGGGGCAAGCCATGATCTGTATGGACTGCCACCAACCTAAAACGACAGAAATCGACCAAAATACCTGCAAGACGTGTCATGAAACGAATGGCCTTATCTTCATATTGGAACACACCCAATTATTTGGTTCCGATTGTGCTGTCTGCCATGATGGGAAAGACCGTATGCAGGATTTCGATCATAATAATTTCTTTGTACTGGACGGAGCCCATTTCACACTGGATTGCAGTACCTGTCACATTGATAAGCAATTCGTTGGAACACCCAGCGAATGTTCTACCTGCCATGCAGAGCCGGAGATCCACGCCGGAAGCTTCGGCTTGAATTGTACCTACTGTCACGTTACCGATGCATGGTTGCCGGCCAGCCTGAACTTCCATACCTTTCCATTGGATCATGGTGATGAGGGAGAAATTGCATGCGAAACCTGTCATATCACGACTTATGCAGAATTCACCTGCGAGAGCTGCCATGATTCTTCAGAGTTAGAGTTTATCCAGACACACAAAGAGAAGGATGTGAGTGACATCGAATTGGCGAATTGTATTGAATGTCATTGGGATGGTGAGAATCATGATTAATCAGTTTGAGAAGGGATTGCTGTTATGAAAAGAATCCTAATTGCTATAACGATTATTATTCTGGTGACCTTATCTGCCTCAAGCGCAGCGGTACTTGCATTTATAGAAATTGCCCCGATCCATGCGGAAGGCAGGTTATTTCCCATTCAAAACAAATTGGAGCACTCGTTATTAATTTTTTACCCATCTGCAACCGATTCGGCCGGTTATGAATTGAAATTGATGGAAAAAAGAGTGCGGGATATGAGCAACGTTTATGGGACTCCGGAAGAAATTCCAAGAATAAATGCTGCCTGGGTTGAGCTGCAGCATGTGTTAAACGAATTCGAGTTATTGGACAATAATAAAGATGAAAATTTACGCAACCAGTTTGTTAAGATTCTGGGAATGGTCAATGATGAAATGCTCCGGTATACCTATATTCAAGAAATGTATCCTGAAGAATTTCTAAACACTCAAAATCAAATTGATCAGCTGTTAACGGTTTCGATGGATGCGGTCCATCCATTGGGTGGTTTATTGACACTCTCAACTCAACCTGAAACTGCAGGACCAAAAGCAGGATCACCTGAAGCTTCCCAGCTGATTTCCCGAACCCAAATAAAACCTCATAAGGTGCCCTTCTTACCCGGCAGCAATGGAGCAAATCATCAATTTTTCCCACTTACCGGGCAGCATGCTACATTAACATGTGAAGGATGTCATTCCGGAATGACCTATGCGGGTATACCCAAAGAATGTATCGCGTGTCATTTAGATGTAGTTCCGCAACCCCATTACCTGGAATTGTGTAGTTTATGCCATACGGCAGATGGTTGGACACCGGCTCAGTTTGACCACACGCTCGCTATTGCGGTAGATTGCCAGAGTTGTCACTTAAGAAATAAACCAGAGAGCCATTACCCTGGACAATGTTCAGCCTGCCATGGAACCGGTGGTTGGCTTCCAGCTACATTTGACCATCAGGTTGCTGGCGCAACCGATTGCCAGAGCTGCCATATTAACAGCAAACCAGCCAATCATTTTAATGGTCAGTGTTCCGCCTGTCACAGTGCAAATGCCTGGTTACCAGCCAGCTTTAATCATGCTGCTGCTGGCGCTACGGATTGCCAGAGCTGTCACTCAGGAAACAAACCAGCTAACCATTTCTCAGGGCAATGTTCGGCTTGTCATAGCACAAGTGCCTGGAGACCGGCGACCTTTAATCATGCAGTGGCTGGCGCTACAGACTGCCAGAGTTGTCACTCAGGGAACAGACCAGCCAACCATTTCGAAGGACAATGTTCCAGTTGCCATAACACAAGCTCATGGCAAGGTGCGACTTTTAATCATTCTTTCCCCATGAATCATGGAAATGCGAATGGACAATGTGCCAAATGCCATCCCTCAGGCGGAAGTAGCTTCTCATGTTTCACCTGCCACGATAAATCTGAAATGGATTCAAAACATTTGGAAAAAGGCATAACAGATTATGCATCCCGTTGTCTTAATTGCCATCCGAATGGTAAAAATGATTAGGATCGGAAGAGCATAATTGATGGTTAGTAATATTTTTAGAGATACAACAAATAAAATACATACCCTGGCAGCAGGATATATCCTTCCGGATGAAAATCGCTGTGTGCAATGTGGTATTTGTTCTTATAATTGTCCTATAAATGTTGATGTACGTTCTTACGCACTCAGAGGAGCCATTATACAGGAAAATAAATGCCTGACTTGTGGAGAATGTGTGCGGCGTTGCCCGAGAGGTGTCTTACAGTTCGTGCACAGGAACATCTGACAATTTATTAGGATTTTATCAATGACAAAGTATGTAATTATAGGAAGCGGTGCTGCCGGTGTTGCTGCAGCCGGATCCATTCGGAAGAAAGATCAAGACGGTCATATTCAAATCTTCAGCCATGACCCTTATGGATATTATTCAAGGCCAGGTCTGGCATATTTACTGGCAGGCGAGGTTCCTAAATCCCAATTATTTCCTTTCAACAAAGACTATTTTAAGAAGTTAAGAATACAAATCATTAGTCGTAATGTGACAGCCATTCATCCGGAGTTATATGAAATTATTGTGGATCAAAATGTGTGCATTCCATATGATAAATTATTGATTTCAACAGGAGCATCTGCTTCCATGCCAAAAGTTCCTGGTGTTGATCTGGAAGGCGTGGTCAAACTGGACAACATGGATGATGCTGACCAAATCCTGAAAAACGTTAGAAAGAATCGCACAGCCGTTGTTATCGGTGGTGGTATTACTGCCCTGGAATTGGTTGAGGGGTTTGCAGCGAATGGCATCCGGGTGCACTATTTGTTACGTGGTGACCGTTATTGGAGTAGTGTCCTGGACGAAGTTGAATCTAGAATAGTTGAAAATCTTCTGAAACATGACGGCATCCAGATCCATTACCACACTGACCTGGTTGATATCGTGGGGCGTAAAGGAAAGGTGAATGGCGTTAATGCTGTTGAAAATCAAGCGCCGATCCATATTGATTGTAATATCGTGGCATTCGCAATTGGAATCAGACCCCGGACTCGATTGGCAGTTGAGGCAGGGTTGGATACAGACCGGGGGATACTGGTAGATGAATACATGCAAACCAGCCACATAGATGTTTTTGCAGCTGGGGACGTGGCGCAAGTGTTCGACCAACAGAGTGGCGAACATATCCTGGATAGTCTCTGGCGACCAGCGATTGAACAGGGGTGGGTTGCAGGACTGAACATGACAGGCGAGCACACCATATACGAGAAGAAATTTTCTTTCAACGTAACCCGACTGGGGGGATTGGTCACTACCATCATTGGCAAAGTTGGCAAGGAAAAATCCAAGGCCCCGGCAGGGAGTGGGGACGCCGATGTGAACGGTATCATGCGTGGTGATAGTGAAACCTGGCGCAGCGAGGCAGTCGGTGTGGTTGCACAGACGTACCAGGAGACGAACCGTATCCGGTTATACCTGACTCATACGGCCATCACCGGAGCAATCGTCATGGGAGACCAAACTTTGTCACGTCCTTTACAGGAGATTATCCGGGAAAAAGTCGATATTCACAGCATCCATGATCAAATAATTTCACAACCGAATACAATTAAAGATATTTTGACACAATTCTGGAAGGAGTACACAGCAGTACATGCTTAAAGCCAAAGAACTTCTCTATTCTGCGCTGGCCATGGTTGTGATTACCTTTTTTTACCTTTTAGTTCAGACAACAACCAGAGAAATTCCTTCCGCCAGCAGTCTGTGGGGGCATGGCATCGGGATTTTGGGTTTCCTCTTGATGGTGATGACGGAAACACTGTACTCGATCCGAAAACGCAGCAAACGCGGCGCCAATTGGGGAAAAATGTCGAGTTGGCTGGAATTTCATATTTTTACCGGGATTGTTGGTCCATTTATGGTTTTACTACATCCTGGATGGCAATTTAATGGGTTGGCTGGTGTATTAAGCTTGATGACGTTCTTAATGGTATTCAGCGGATTTTTTGGTCGCTATATCTACACAGCTATCCCCAGAAATGCAAATGGAGCTGAAATCAGTTTACAGGAAATGGAATTGACAGCCCGGCAATTGGAAATTGAATTAGCCAGCATTAATCAATCCGGTCAAACGGTGCCAATTAAAAAGTACGATATTCATTCAGGATCAATATTGGATGTCTTGATGCGCTTCTGGATGGATATAAAATCTGGGTTGACTGATCTTATTTCATATTTGAGTAGAAACAACCCGGCAAAACAAAAAAAAATGGAATTATTGCGTGTACGCCGGAAATACGAACAAGTTCAACGGCAAATCAATAACCTTGCGGCAGCACGGAAATTATTTTCTCTTTGGCATACCATTCACATTCCATTGGGGTTGACTTTGTTTATTGTTGCACTGATTCATATAGGTGCGACAATATACTATGCGATTCTGATTTAACAAGGACCAAATCAGATTTTTTTTCTGAATATTCGATTCGAAGAATTAATTTATGATAGTTCAGGTTAATTCTCGATTGTAAGATCATCGAGAAGACCTAACAATTTATCCGGCGGGTCGCTTTTGCAGGCGAATGCATCTGCACCGGCTTGAAGGCAATTCTGTTCCAGATAAGGCTGACTGCTGAGGGCAATCACATAAATAGAAGGGCATACTTGGTGAAGGGTATCTAATAATTTTTCCAAACCACTGATCGAATCGCCCCTAAAAGGTTTGAGACCGTGTATGTCAACGTCCAGAATAATAGCATCCGGGCAGTGTTGGGTGATACTCGAGAATAAACTGATGAGATCTTTGGCTTCCCCAGAAATGGTATACCCATGTTTCTGTTCCAAAACCAACCGTAATGCAGAAATTACCTCTTCGTTTGAATCTGATATTAATATATTCATCAGTGCATCCTCATTTTTTCAAAAAAATTATCTTTCTTGCAATTGAGTATAAATAGACAGTATAAAATTCGCACCGTGTGAAATGATTATTTATATTCGGTCAATGGAATGAATAATCGGTCAGCCAGTTGGACAGGTCCATAAACAGATAAAAACACTTTATGACCATGAACCCTTTATGGATGAAAGGGTTAGTCAGGCAACCCTGATATGAAAGCGGAAATAAAAAGTGTAATAGCAAATATCAATAAGGACTTCCCTGCCCACTCAGCAGACATTGGGAAAACTGAGGTAATAAACAAATAATCCTGGCTGATGCTCCAAATGAGACCGGAAAAAATGATGATGGACAGACCCATTCGAAAAACTCGTTCTGGTATTGATTTTTTTGTTAAATAAATCTTTGATTTCTTACTGGAAGCTAGTAGGCTTACTAGATTCCACAGTTCCCAGATGATCGCAAACCATAGAAATCCCGTAAAACCCCATAACATATTATTCCCCAGTATGATCCTGCTCATCCCGAGTGCTGGTAATCCGCTCCATTCTGCCCAGTCTGTCAGCAGATAAGCGATCATGGGCCAGCTACGTTGGCTGTTGGTCAGAATGACAATACCATCTCCTGTATTAGGAACAGCGTGGTAATGAGTCATCCATCCTGTGCCCTGACCACCATGAGAAATCGCTGTCCTACCATCGGACAAGGTCTCAACATAATGCCCAAAACCATATCCATCGAATACGAGATTATATTCTCCGATCCGATTTACCCATATAGAATGCATAGAATGGATACCTTCAGTCGTTATTACCGATTGGCTTGAGGAAAATTCCGACATGCTGGCAATGACATATTTAGCTATATCCTCCACCGTTGAAAATAAACCACCAGAGGCTTTCTCAGGATATACATAAACAGGGATCGGATTTCCACTCAAGTCATAACCAGTTGGCACAGGTGGATTCCATTGAGGACTCCACTCAAAACTGGAATGCTGCATACCCAGTGGTTGCAGGATCTCTTGATCCATATAATCAGCAAAATCCTGTCCGGTTACTTCCTCAATCAATAATTCCAGCAAGTTATAACCAGTGTTGGAATAAGAGAAAGATTTACCTGGCTCCTGAATTAATTTTGCTTCTGTAAACAGACTTTCTTCAAGAGAAGGGATAATCTCTTCGGGGGAGTAAAAATTATAAAAATCACCAATTGGCATACCTGAAGTATGCGTAAGTAGCTGTCTGGTTGTAATCAGATCGGTCGAGAATTGATTTTCAGGGAATTGCCAGTTATTGAGATAATCTTTCACGGGAATATCTAAATCGATCTTTCCTTGTTCAACTAATTTTAGGGCTCCCCAGGCTGTAACAGATTTAGAAATCGATTGAACGCGCATATAGGTATCAATCGTCATTTCCCTATTGGTTTCGAGATCTGCCTGACCAAAAGTGCTCAGCCAGACAATTTCACCATTTTGTATGATTGCGATGTTCACACCAGGAATATCGTAAGCTTGCATGATCGCTGGAATGCGTTGACCTAAATGAGAAGTAAATGTATCGAGAGTCGTTTTACTTTTGATTTGTTGTGCAGGAAAATGATCAGAAATTGAATAAACCAAAGAAAATGAAATGATAAAAGTAAATAATATTCTTAACCAAAAAATATTGGTAAAAGAAG
>JACZIY010000742.1 GCA_014860845.1 Anaerolineaceae bacterium | reverse complement strand
AATGCTACTAAAGTTGGCATAGCTTGAGAGGCTGCTGCACTGGTAATCGTTAATGATTCCAACAAACCAGTTGCGCCACTCACACCTTTTACACGCACTGTAATAAAAATATCATCATGGCTGGCTTCAAAATCAGCGATCCTTTGTCTAAATAACACACTTTCTGGTGTGTCCAATTGAGGATTAAATTGGGGTGGAACCCAAATAATCAGCTCAACAGCTCCTGATAATGGTGATGCGGTTGGCGTTACCGCCGCCACATCAGTAGATTCGATCGTCGGAGAGGTTGCCGTTGGTGTCTCTGTTATTGCTGATTGCGGAACAATTTGTTCAACAATTTGACTGACCAATTCTCTAAAATCCAATTGAAATTCACAACCGCCCAGCAATACCACTGATAACAGGCTGATTGTTAAAAATAAATTTCTTAATGGGGTCGAAAATGATTTTTTCAAATTCATGCTAATTTTATAGGTTCACTAATGAACGCGGTTAATAATTTTACTGCATTATTGAGGTCATTGATATCCACCATTTCTGATGGTGTATGAACATAACGGGTCGGTACTGAAACACATCCAGCTGGCATACCTGCGCGTGAAATTTGCATGGCTTTTGCATCAGTTGTTCCTCCCAATAATACTTCTAATTGATATGGGATTTCATGTTTCTGTGCACATTGTACCATTGCATCTACAACTCTTGGATCTGCTAACATACCACCATCTTTTACCTTGATAGCTGGACCTTTCCCCAATGCCACATCCATTTTAATGCCACGTGGGGTATCTCCGGTCATTGTGACATCAGATGCAATCCCTAAATCAGGATCAATCGAATAAGCAGCTGTAGTGGCACCTCGCAATCCTACTTCTTCCTGGGTGCTGAATACAAAATATAATTCATGCGGACTCTTTTTCACAAGCTTAAGCGTTTCAATTAACACGGCTGCGCAAACACGATCATCCATGGCTTTTGATACTAAACGATTTCCTAAATCTTCAAAAGGACGATCAAATGCAGCGACATCACCAATTTTTATTGGGCAATCTTCAACACTCGTTGCTCCAACGTCAATATACATTGCTTCAATAGCATGTACATGATTGGCGTTATCAAGTCGTTCCCCACCAATAACACCAACGGTGCCATTCAGAAAACGGACACGGCTACCATAACAGGTTTGTGGACGCACACCCCCGATGGTTGTAAATCTCGCAAATCCATTCTTGTCCACATGGGTAACCATGACACCAATCTCATCAATATGAGCGGAGAGCATCACACGCAAGCCACCTTCTTTTTTCTTGCCTTTTTTAACAATCAGGTTACCCATCGCATCAACGCTGACCTCGTCAGCATAACGCTCGACTTCCCCACGAATCACCTCTCGGATTTTTGCTTCGTATCCAGAGGGTCCAACGGTTTCTACCAATTTTTTAATCAATGATTTCATTCTTCACTCCTGAAAGCGGTATTCTCTAATAAAGCATCGACACTATCAATCCAATATTCTTAATAATTTATCGATCTACTAAAAACAAATCCCGTGTTAATTTACACAAGCTGGCATATACCAGAGCTACAGTATTCTTCCAATCTTCTTTTCGGGCAATTAATACGGCTGTATGAGCGTATCTCCCTGGTATTGAAATGGAAACGGAAGGAATACCACCCCGTTGTTTATGTATTGCTCCAGCGTCCGTTCCACCTTTACCAGGTTGTCGGAATTGATAAGGAATTTTAAATTCATCACCCACCTTTACGAGGTGGTTTATTAACCTTGGATCCGACAGGGTAGCTGCATCCAACCGATAAATAGCAGGACCATGATTTAAACGCACATTGTAGCGGCCATTCTCTTCATCATCCCAAACCGGCAAATCGTTTGCAGGTGTGGAGTCTAAAACAAAAGCTACATCCGGATGCATGCTATAGGCTGCAACACGCGCGCCACGCAATCCATTTTCTTCCTGCACAGTGAAGGCTGCTAATAACTCAATATTCTCAGGGGTATGCTTGACGAATTCAATTAAGGTCGCTACACCAAGTCGATCATCCAATGCTTTTCCTACCAAACTCGGCCCCCAGGTTTCAAATCGGGTGGCAAAGGTAGCCCGATCGCCCACTTTGCATTTTTTTGAGTTCCCCGGACCGACATCGATCCGCAAGCTTTCCAGGGGGATTGGGTTTTTTCTTTCTTCGGCGGTGGTTAAATGAATCGGTTTTGCACCAATCACACCAGGAAGTTTATCTTTTCCTACCAGGACTGGTTTTCCAACCAATTGTCGGTTATCAATGCCACCTACGATTTCGAATTTAAAAAGTCCTTCTCCTTCATCATCCACCAACATAAACCCGACTTCATCCATGTGGGCAGCGATCATCACTCGAATTGGATTTTCAACCCTTGCTTTTCTGGTGACCAGCACATTCCCCAAGGCATCAACCCGCATATCATCAGCGAAATCTTTGATTTCTTCCATCACGATACCACGAACTTCGCTCTCATCTCCGGAAACAGAAACAGCATTGGAAAGCTTTTCGAGTAACTTAATCTGTTCTTCTTCAATTTCAGGGATTTGACTTAAGATTTCATTATTCTTCATCTTTTACCTCATCCCAGGTAATTTTTTCCATAAAATCAACCTCAAGCCGGACAATGGTCTCGGCCAATAATCGACCTGCCCGTTCCATATCTTTCAATGCAATCATCTCAACTGGTGTGTGCATATAACGTAATGGAATGCCAATCACCATCGTTGGATATCCACCTGCCACCACTTGCATGGCATATGCATCCGTACCTGAATGCCTGGGAATATACTCTTTTTGATAAGGAATTTCGAGTTGTTCTGCCACATCCAGAAATTTCTTGTGAATATAGGGGTGAGCGTTGGGGCCCCATGCCAGTGTCGGGCCTTTGGATAAGCCGACTGTGCGCCAATCATTTGCACCAGGCCCTTTCGCAAATGTCACATCAATGGCGACAGCAACAGTGGGATTAATTTCAAACGGGGATGTAAACCCACCACCCAAGGTTTCTTCCTCCTGTGCTGTTGCAACCGTCCATACATCCCAGGAGTGAACCAAATGTTGTAATTCCTGTAAACAATATGTAATTGCAGCCACTGAAATACGATTATCCAGGCTGTGACCCACAATTGTCTTTCCGGATAGCTCAAGAGGTTCCTGAGCAAATGAAGCCAGGTCACCAATTCGGATCAGGTTATTTACATCCTGCTCTTCTAATCCTGTATCGATAAAAAGATGATCCATACCAACAGATTTTCCTCTTTGGGTTGGATCAAGCAGATAATCAGGTGGTTGCACAACAATCGCAGGTAAATCCCTGCGCCCATGAACGGTTACCCGTAAACCAGGCAAAATTCGTGGGTCAACACCACCCACTTCAGTAAATCTCAACAATCCATCTTGAATACCAGTGATCATTAAGCCAATAGCATCCATGTGGGCAGCCAACATAATACTGGGTCGCGGTTCAGGTCCTGATCCACGCCTTAATCCATGCAGACTTCCCATGGGGCTTACACTGATTTCATCTACCAAAGGTTGCCAGGCTGTTTTAATTACTTCACGTGCCGGAGTTTCGTAACCGGACAACCCTGGTAATGAGATCAGCTTTTTAAGAGTATCTATGAGTTCAGTCATTTGCCTTCCTTTTATCAGGTATTTTTATCCTTTGATCAAGGAGAGTTTGTATCCGTAGGAATAGGTGTATCAACAGGTAGCGTGATTGTAGGTGGAGGTAATGTATTAGTTTCTGTTGGTGGTAGTTCCGTCTCAGTTATAGTTGCTGTAGCGGTGACAGTTCTGGTACGGGTGGCAAATGGAGTAAAAGTCACCGTTGGTGTCCAGGTTTCAGTTACAGTCGCCGATGGAGTAGCAGACGGAAAAATAACCGGCGATGGCAGAGTGAGAGGTGGAGCACTGGTATATGTGAGAGTAGGTGATGTTGTGATGGTTGGGGAAGCTGTAGGTTGATTGACACGATTTCCAACCTGCAGGAAAATAATACCCAAACAATAACAGGCAACCGATGCAACAATGATGGTTACTAAAATCGATCGTGTTTTCGCATGTTGTTCTGATTTCAAAGCCATTATTTTCCCTGTTCTCTCAAATCCTAACACGACCAAACAGCTCTGGCAAGGTTCATAAATCTGGCAACCAGACTCTTTGAGACCTAATAGGATTTTAACTCATTATCCAGAATCGATTTCAATATTCGTGTCTCGATCTTAAATCTACAAAGTTACTTTGATTTTGTTTTTTGTTGCACCAGACTGATTTCCTGTTTTACCGCCAAATACAAACTTTCTGCCCGTAAATCTTCAATAGAATAACAGGGGGATAATAAATTATCAGCTAATGCCTGCGCCAAACCGCGATCAAAAGCTGGATGTTCCAGGTTAATGACCACACTATGAACATGCTCTTCAGCGATCATGCGAGCAATCTGATACGCTTCTACCAAAGGACCTAATTTATTACCCATGGCAACATTCCCGGCACCATCTGTTAATAAAACCATCATCGGTAAAACATCCGGCATGGTAATCTTTTCGCGCATCAGTACTTCATATGCCAGTCGCATACCTGCAGATAAAGGCGTCTTGCCACCTACCGGGATATCCTGTAAAGCGCGTTGTGCCATCATCACTGAGTTGGTTGGTGATAATATCAACGTTGCCCGGTCTTTTTGAAATACAATCATCCCAACGCGATCACGGCGTTGATAAGCATCATTTAATAAGGAAAGAATTGCGCCTTTTGCTGCTGCCATTCTTTCAGCCACCGCCATCGACCAGGAAGCATCCACCACAAACAAGATCAGATTCGCTGTTCTTCTTACCCTGATCTTGCGCATATAATCCTGGGGTTGAATGGCAAATGCTACCTTTTTGCGCTGTTCATCCCTGCGTTTCTGGAACGGGGCAGCAGCTCTGATCGTCGCATCGAACGCCAGATCATCTACTTTTCCCATGGACGGCTTTGATTGAGTGTACCGCCCCCGTTTTCGTTGGGTGCGTGTCATCGATCTTCGACCAGCTCGTTGGCGCATAATCTTATCCAAAGGTGTATTTAACCGCCTTGGGGAAAATGAAGCTCCAGTCTTAATTTTTTGTCCACCTTCCCACCAATTGGAATTTGTATTTTGAAACACTGATGATGGGTCAGGAACAGCATCCCCCATTTCTGGAATTTCAGAAGTTGTCTCTCCCCCGCTTAAGTTTTTTTTTCCGCTTTTGGTTTGGAATCCTGGTTAGGATCCGACTCCATATCTTCATCATCATTACCAGCTGCGCGTCCACCACTTAATTGCTCAATCCGATCTCGCAATTCTTCCATGGTAGCAACTTCTTTTTCAAACGGGCCACGTTTCATCCGATGAGGTAATGCTAATTCAGCGGCTTTGGCAATATCCAATTCCGTAATAGCGGTACGTCCCTCAAAGGCTGCCTGTGCTCTGGCTGCTTTTAAGATCACCAGATCGGGGCGATGGCCATCCACACCTAATGAAGCGGTCAGTGACGCGATGGTGATTAAATCACGGCTGCTGTGGTGAACTTTAGGAATTAACCTTCTGGCAACTTCAATCTGTTCAGATAAATCCATTTCATCTGCCTGGAATGTCTCACGGAAGCCCTCAGGATCTACCTCGAAAGCCATATTCCTTTCCATGATTAAAACCCGTTCACGTTTATCCAGAATTCCATGAATCTCTACCGACAAAGCAAATCGATCCAGTAATTGTGGGCGTAAATCACCTTCTTCCGGATTCATGGTACCTACCAGAATAAAACGAGCAGGATGAACAAAGGAAATGCCTTCCCGTTCAACGATATTCATGCCCATCGCTGCAGAGTCCAATAAAACATCAACCACATGGTCATCTAATAAATTGACTTCATCGATGTATAACAAACCACGATTCGCGGCTGCCAAAACGCCTGGTTCAAAGCTACGTTCCCCTTTTTGAATCGCTCGTTCGATATCCAGCGTTCCCACAACCCGATCTTCAGTGGCTGAAACAGGTAAGTTGATAAAGGCTGTAGGCTTGATGGTCACTGGTAATTGTTCCCCTTTTTCATGGCGTTCCTTACATTCTGTGCACCAGGTATTGGGGCTATCCGGATCACAACTAAAGCGGCAATCCGAAACTGCTTTGACCATCGGTAACAAAGCTGCAAGTCCGCGTGCTGCTGTTGACTTGGCTGTGCCACGTTCACCACGAATTAACACACCACCGATTCTTGGATCAATGGCGTTCAGAATCAGGGCTCGTTTCATGCGTTCCTGACCTACAATCGCGGTAAATGGATAAATTTGTGGCATACTTTTTTCCTTTTTATTGATGTTAACAGGTTTTTTGAAACCTGAGGGTTAGTTTACCATTACAGATCATCCGAGACAACCTGTCATTCCCCAAAAAATTATACACCTGATTATCCTGTATATAAATTTCCATGATAAATCAGATTGAAGAAAAAAACCATAGAGGTGATGTTGGTAATCAAGGTAAAATAAAGTTATGATTTCAAATCTTGAAACCGTTGGTCGGTGGATAGTCATCCTGGGTCTTGCTATCACTATTGTTGGTGGCGGAATTTGGCTGATTGCCCGAATAACAGGGTGGGAAAAGTTCCCAGGAACTATTAAATGGCAAAGTGGAAACTTTACCTGTCTGGTTCCATTATTAGGATCCATCATTTTAAGCATCGTGTTAACGCTGGTTTTAAATTTATTGGTTCGATGGTTTAATCGATAATAATAAAGAGCCAGCGTTTTCAGGCTACAATTCGAAAATCATGATTAGATAGTCAAATTTATGAAAAGATCCTTTTTTACCCAGGCAAAAACGCGCAAACTGCTTGCTTATCTATTTCCTGTACAACCAGGTGTGCCTGATTATTTAAGGTCCAATATTCGGCATCTCATTTGGGATATTGGCTGGTGGGGTTTATTAAACGGGACTACGTTGTCCTTTATGACGATTTATGCCGCAAGAATAGGTGCTAACATCAGCCAGATAGGTTTACTTACTGCCATGCCTGCCGCAATAAACTTACTCCTGGCATTACCAGCAGGTAGTTGGTTAACAACCAGACCAATTGATAAATCTGTTTTCTGGAGTGCTGTTCTCCAGCGATCTTTTTATTTCCTGATGATTTTACTGCCCTGGTTAATGAGTGACATCCTGCAAGTCTGGATGCTCATTCTTTTCACCCTACTCATGAGCATTCCAGGATCTGCGATTGCAGTGGGATTTAATGCTCTATTTGCTGCTGCCATTCCGGTTCGATATCGGGGAGTCGTTGCAGGCAGACGTAATGCAGTTTTTGCTATTACCTCGATCATATCAACAATAGGATGTGGACAAATTCTAACGATTTTACCTTTCCCACTGAATTATCAGGTTGTATTTGCCATCGGTTTTATCGGTGCGCTGATGAGTGCTGTACACTTAAAATTTGTCACACCCGTGGCAGATAAATATAACTCTGAAATTGAAACTCCCACCATTGCCTTCAAGGATATTGAACGAAAAACAAAAGGATTTTTGAATAAAATCTGGTTTGAAATAGGTCGAAAATTACATTTTGAAATTCTCCAGGGTGCATTTGCCCGTTCAATTGGTTTGTTAACTTTCTTCCACATGGCACATTATCTGGCCATTCCAATTTTTCCAGTGTTTACGGTCAATGTTCTGGGTTTATCGGATAGTGTATTAAGTTTAGGAAACGCCTTTTTTTATGTCACCATGTTTTTTGGTTCAACACAGGTAGGAAAATTAACATATCTTTTGGGAAATAAGAAACTGACAGGTATTGGAATTTGTATGTTAGGACTTTATCCTGCCTTTCTCTCTTTTGCTGAAGGAGCTTTCCTTTATTATCTGGCTTCCTTCCTGGGTGGTTTTGCCTGGTCCTTAGTGAATGCTGCCATGATCAATTATTTGTTGGAGAAAGTTCCACCTTCCGAACGAACACGTTATTTGGCATGGTTTATCCTGGGAGCCAACGCCGCTATCCTGATCGGCACGTTAGTTGGTCCGATCATTGGTAACACGATTGGTTTATCTGTCGCTCTATTATTATTCGCTATTTTAAGAACAACATCAGGCCTGGCGTTGTTAAAATGGGGTTAGCTAAGAGATTTGTGGTTGATTAATAGATTTATTTTTTAATTTTCTGGATAATAGAAAATAGAATACTATACTGATAAATCCGGATGCACCTGCAGCGAACCAGGGTGCATGTGGAGAAATGGTATCGCTTAATATTCCGCCCGATAATGGGCCAATACCACTGGCAAGACCCCATGTCATCCCATGAATACTCATATAACGCCCGCGTTTATCCGCAGGTGCCAGATTAGCTGAAAAAGTTGTTGCAGTCGGCACCATAATCAACTCCCCGGTCGTCATAACAACCATTGCCAACCAGAATAGCCAGAAACCGGCACCAATTCCAATCATGATAGCTGCCACACCATAGAAGAAAGCGCCTAATGCTATCATCTGGATTGGTCTTCTCTTCTTTGTCCAACGGGTGACAAACATCTGCAATGTAACCACCATAATGGCATTTGTGGCTGGAATAAATCCATAAAGGCTTTCTGGAACTCCATAATTTTGCTTGGCATACACTGCCAATAATACCCAAATCATGGAGGCTGTGATGGTTGTGAGGGTGAACGTCAGATTAAATTGGATGAATGGTTTATCTCCCAATATTTGACCATAACCCCCGAACCGCTCCTTAATTTTTTCAATCCCAGCTTGCACTGGTAATGTTTCCCTGGCTTTGAATGCCAGTAAAAGACTATACGAAATCAATCCGGTAGCTGCCAGATAAAAAGCCAGGGAATAAGAAGCAGATGTGACAAATCCTCCAATCGCCGGACCAAGCGCTATACCCAGATTGTTGCTCATCCGTAATAAAGAATATCCATCACTTCGTTTTTCAGGGGGCAACATATCCGCCATCATGGCATCCGAACCCACCTGATAGAGAGGGTGAAATGCACCTCGTAGGGCCATCAAGATCACAAAGGCAGGCATAGTATCCGCCATACTCATAAAAATATAACAGGCACCATTCCCAACCAGACTGATTACCATAACCCATTTTCTGCCCAACCGATCAATGATTGGCCCAGCAATAAATGAAAAAAGCAAACTGGTAACAGAATTAACCGTCATCAGACTGGTTACAACTGCCAATGATACAGTCAGTGTTTCACTGACATATATCATCAGGAACGGCCAGATCATGCTGGATCCCAAAGTACTGATCAGCATTCCAAAAGCCATCAGCCAGAATTGCCCTGGATACTCTTGCCTTATGCGAAGAATTGTTGCTAACATGCCTGCTCCTAAGGTAGTAAGTTCTCGTCTCTCCATACCCTTTGTTCGGATCGGCTTTGCTTTATTTCATTGGGAAATTAACCGGATTTTAACATGCCCGACCAAATTGTGACAGGGGTATCTCTTAATGAAGAAAAAAAATGCATGTGGTAAAATTCAAAGATAATCTTGGATAAGGAGTAAACATGGTCAGTCAGGATTTATTAGATATATTGCGCTGCCCTGCTTGTGTACGCGAAAAAGAAGGGTTACTTGAAATGGTTAAGGAAACCTGGCTTGTTTGTCAGGATTGTGATCGAAAATACCCTATTGTGGACGATATTCCGGTTATGTTAATCGATGAGGGTGATAAATGGATTTCCACTGAAAAAACTGATTTACCGGTACCGCCGCCTCCAATGAGTTAAAAAACAAATAAGAGATAGAATCCGATGCTGGAAATAATTCAGCGTGGTTAATCTGTTTTTATGATGAGTCAAGAATGAATCAAAACAACGGTATTGAACCCCAAAAACAATCTAATTTTCGCCTTGATAAGACCAATATCATTATCCTGGTTGTTTTTGTTGTCCTATCAATTATTTCAGCTTTTTTCGTTTTTAATCTGGCAAAAAATATCATCTCTACCTGGACCATGACGAATATGGAAGGATTGCCCGTTACCAGCCAGGGCACAAAAGCTGCTCCCAATAATAATGAAGAAACAGATCCTTTGACAGAATTAGCCATTAATCCGAT
>JACZIY010000741.1 GCA_014860845.1 Anaerolineaceae bacterium | reverse complement strand
GTATTCAGGAATCTGACAGTGATCCATTCCTCTTTCTAGCAAAATTATTCAGCACATTTGTAAAAAGCGATAGAAGGATAGGCGAACATGTTTTGGATCTCATGGAAAGTGATCAAAGGTATATCTTTCCAGACTTATTAACAATTTTTATGAATGAATTATCACAAAACTTGTATGAGGATACATATTTAATTCTGGATGATTTTCACCATGTATCAGAACAACCAGAAATTGAACAAATCATCACATCTCTGGTCGATAACAGCCCACCAACTTTCCATTTGATCATTTCATCACGCCGGATTCCAAACTACAAAGCTATGAATCGATGGCGAGTAAAAGGTCAACTAAAGGTTATCAGCCGTTCAGAATTAGCCTTTACGAAAAATGAAATCGTCTCATTGTTTCATGAAAAATTCCAAACAACTTTATCCGATCAACAAGCCGATTTAATATTAAAAGAAACAGAAGGGTGGGCAATTGCCCTTCAGATCATCTGGCAGAGCCTCCAAAGGGGAAACATCACAATTGAACAGGTTTTTGCTCAACGGCCGATCACATTGGAAGCATTATTCGAATATTTGTTAAGTGAAGTATTAGCCCAATTACCGCTTGAACTCCAACAATTTTTATTGACAGCTTCTGTGCTCAATATTATTGAGCTGGATATATGTAATATGTTAATCGGGAATGAGATGAGTGAGCATTATATTCATGCTCTACAAGAACGCGGTTTATTCATTACCAGTATCGGTAACAAAACATATCAATTTCAAAACCTTTTCCATGATTTTTTAAAAACACAATTGAAACAAAATTCAGAAAAATTTATTAGTTTGAATAAAAAATGTGCAGATTTCTACCTGGAAAAAGAAAGAATTGAATCAGCAATTTTTCACTTGTTAGAGGCAGAGCTATTTGAAGTTGCCAGGAATTACATCATAAAAATCGCACCCAACTTAATAAATTTTGGTCGTCTGGATACACTGAGAACTTGGATTGGGCGTTTACCAGGAATCATGGTAGATACATCCGCAGATGTGCAATTGATATTGGGCGAATTGAAACGTTTAAAATCAGATTTTGAAGGTTCTTTACTTCATTTCCAAAACGCTCAAAAGATTTTTCTGCAGAATGAAGACAAAATTGGAATCAGTAAAGCTTTACGTGGGCAGTCACAAATTTATTTAGATACCATCAGACCTATAAAAGCTGAAGCTTTATTGGAAGAAGCGCTGAAAATTTTGGAACCACAAGAATTTAAACTCGAGACTGCTGCCTTATTGGATCAATTGGCTGAAAATAAATTAAATCTAGGCCACCCCGAACAAGCGCAGGCTCTTCATCATGAGGCCAGCTTATTACGCGATGAAGATGATCCGGGTGTTTCTTATTTAGAAGCACGCTCCATGCTCAGAACAGGACGCCTGGATGAGGGCCGGTCACTATTAGAAGAACAAATTAATTTAGAAAAAATTGATGAAAAATCGCGTCCTCAGCGATTTCACCGTGAGACTTCTTTGTTGTTATCATTAATATGTATATTTCAAGGGGATTGGGAATCAGCAAAAGAAAATGCAAAAGATGGGATCAAAATCGGTCAACAATTGAATTCTTCTTTCGTTGAAGCCGTTGGCTATATACGATTAGGGCATGCATATGAAATACAGGGAATTGTTTACCACCAACAAAATTTACTGACCAAAGCAATTGAATGTTATGAAATGGCAATCGCAAAGGTAAGAATATTCAAAGTAACCAGGGTTCAAGTTGAACCGCTTTGGGCATTGAGTAGAAGCTATGGGTTTCAAGGAAACATCCTTGAGGCAACAAAATATGCACAGGAAGCGTTGGAAATCTCGGAACAAGCTGGTGATAAATGGCTTTACAATCTGGTGCTTATTACTCTTGGAGCCAGTTATTATTACACGGGTCAAATGAAGGAGGCTGAAGGCTTATTCAACCAGGCTATCGAAGGATTTAAACAAGTTTCAGATTCCTTTGGTTTAGCGGCAGCCTTAATGTGGAAAATGATTGTGGTCTGGTACGATGGTGAATCGTCTGAAGCATTAAAAATATTATGCCAATTAATTCCATTGATCAAAGCAGGTAATTACACATATTTATTTACAAAACCAACTTATCTGGGTTTAAGAGATGAACAAATCATCATTCCAATATTAATAAATGCTTATCAGAAAAACTTAGAACGATCTTTTATTGAAATCGTATTAAAGCAAATGAATTTAGAACCCGGTGATTACCATCCAGGGTATCGTATTTTTGTGCATTCACTCGGTTTTTTTGATGTTTGGAGGGGTGAAAATCGTATTCGGTCAGCTGAATGGCAACGGGATAAAGCGCGTAAGTTATTCCAACTATTATTGATTCAAAATCAAGATTATTTACATCGCGATCAAATAATTGATCGGTTATGGCCGGACCTTCCTCAAGACGCTGCGATCAGGGATTTTAAAGTCGCTTTAAATGCACTTAATAAAACTCTCGAGCCAAATCGAACTAAAGGCGCTAATCCATTTTTCATTGTCAGGGATGATTATCTCTACCATATTAATCCCCAGGCAAAAATTTGGTGGGACGTTGTTCTCTTTGAGGATCTGGCTGAAAGAAACGATTTTGAATCACTGGAAGAAGCATTTTCAATGTATAGAGGTGAGTTCCTGCCGGACAACTTATATGATGAGTGGGCTAACGATAAAAGAGAACAATTAAAAAAGACAATTATTTTCGTAATTGAAAAACTGTCAATCTTATTATTGGAAGATGGTGATTTTGAGCAGACGATCCGGGTCAATGAAGATTTGCTAAAAATTGATCCCACCTGGGAACCAGCCTATCGAAACCTGATGTTAGCTTATGCTGGGAAAGAAAATCAAGCACAATTAAAGATGGTATATCAACGAATGATTAAAATTCTATCGGAAGAATTGGGGGTAACTCATTTTGATACAACTGAAAAGCTATATAAGAGTTTACATAGGAATCAATAACTCATACAGTAAAAAGTATATTTGGAGTGATTTGTAACTCATTTGTAACTGGTTTGTTATTGATTAATGGTATTTTATTGTCATCTCAGAATTCAAAGATGACAAATCTAATTCTATTTTTTCCTTTTCAATAAATTTTTGGAGCTGTTGGAGTAAACCTCAACAGCGTTTTGTGTTGATTTCACTTTTTAGGAGGCAATAAAATGCGATTAAAAGATAAGGTGTGTCTGATCACTGGTGGAGCTGCGGGTATTGGAAAAGCTGCTGCCTTGCGGTTTGCTCAAGAAGGGGCAAAAGTTGTCATTTGTGATGTAAGCCAGGAAGCAGGAGATGAATTATTACCTCTCCTGGGATCTGATGCAAGTTTCAATGTTGTCAATGTAGTAGATCGAGATGCTGTCCAGGGGTGGATTGATGCAACCCTTCAAAAATATAGTCGCATTGATGTATTAATCAACAATGCTGGTGTGACACGTGATTCTCTATTAGTGAAATATAAGGACGGACAGGTTGTTGGGCAAATGTCCCAGGAAGCCTGGGATTTCGTGATAGATGTGAACTTAAAGGGGGTTTTCAATTGTGCTCAAGCAGTGATTCCAGCCATGATTGAGCAGGGTGGTGGGGTCATCATCAATGCTTCATCCGTTGTGGGATTGTACGGAAATTTTGGTCAAACCAATTATGTTGCCACAAAAGCAGGTGTTATTGGTATGACAAAAGTTTGGGCGAGAGAATTGGGAAAATACAAAATTCGTGTGAATGCGGTTGCACCAGGTTTTATCCTCACTGAAATGGTTAAGAAAATGCCTGAAAAGGTGTTGGCAAATATGCAAGAGCATACACCCATTGGTCGTTTGGGCGAACCAGAAGATATCGCCAACGCATTCTTGTGGTTAGCTTCTGATGAAGCCAGTTTTGTGCACGGTGCCACTATCAGCGTTGATGGCGGTATCGTTCTGGGAACCTAGTAGAAAATCCAGGAGGAAAAATGACTCGTTCTGCAACAATTATCGCAACCGGCAGATACGTTCCTGAATTCGAACATACCAATGCCATGTTTAAAGAACAACTTAATAAAATCAACCCGAAATTAGGCGACGTTGTTGATAAATTTGAAGCTTCCAGTAATATAAAAATGCGGCGACACGCTCCTGAAGGTTGGGTGACTTCCGATATGGCAGTTGCTGCAGCCAAAGATGCGTTAGATGAAGCCGGTTTAAAACCTGAAGATCTGGATATGATCTTGTTAGGCACTGATAGTCCGGATTACATCACACCCGCTACCTCGGTTGTCGTTCAACATAAATTAGGAGCAGTTAATGCCGGAACTTTTGATATTGGTTGCGCCTGTGCTTCTTTTCCAACCGGCTTAATTCAGGCAGCCGGTATGTTGGCAACCAATTCCCACATGAAATACATCATGGTGATCGGATCCTACATGATGCGATTGTTATCCGATTGGGAAAGTGATGTTATGTCATTTTTCTACAGTGA
>JACZIY010000096.1 GCA_014860845.1 Anaerolineaceae bacterium | reverse complement strand
ATTAAAATTGGATTGCATTTTTATGCTTGAGAATACTGAGTGATTTTCCAATTGTACATGCTTCATTTCGTTGGCTAAAAACATAATAGCATCGTATCATATTTCCAGATAATAAATAGATAGATAGGCTTTTCAGTAATATCCACCGACCCCAATTTAAAAAGTGCACATCAATCAATCTACTCTGATAAGTTTTGATTAATACTCAATACGGAAGTATAAAGCAAGAGGATGACATCTGTTATGAACATCAATCTATTTACCTTAAGTTTAGATCGTAGATCTAAATTCATAAAGAAAAATAGTAGTGCTAGGCAATTATTTCTTGCACTTATACTTATTTTTTTCATCGCTTTGATAGTGACAGCCTGTTCATTTAACGAAAAGACAACTCTTCAGGGAAATGAGATTTTTGCATGTTCTCCAAGAATCCAATTTTTAAACCATAATGTAATATGCGAAAAAGAGGGACGAGGTAATTGGGTCACTTGCCATATGATTGGCAGCATTGAGAATAATGGAACTTCCCGAATAACAAATGTCATTGTAACAATTGAGTTTGGTCGTGAGCTTATAGGTATGGGTTTACGTAATTCCGTGTTCAACTTCCTGGGTAATTTGGACCCTGGTGAGAAGGCTGATTTTAATTCTGATTTTTCTTATTATGAACCTCTTACCGAATACGATATAAAAGTTGAATGTAATGATACTATAAGTGCTCAACCAAGCCCTGTTCCTACCCCAGAAATTTTTTTCACCAATCTATGGCCAAAAAATGATGTTATCACTCTGGTAATTGATCCTACTGCTCCAACTACACTCTACGCAGGAACCGAAACACAAGGAGTCTTCAAGAGTATAGATGGTGGATTTAATTGGGTACCTAGTAATACTGGATTGATCAATTTAAGGATTGTTTCCCTCGCGATTGACCCAATTCAGCCTTCCACGCTGTATGCCGGGACATTTGGTACCGATGGAACCAATGGTGCCGCTTACAAAAGTATTGATAATGGAGAAAATTGGTTTCAAATAACTAATGGAATGGATGGGGCATATGTAACTTCTATATTGATAGATCCGGTCACACCATCAACCATTTATGCAGGAACATCAAATGGGGTGTTCAAAAGCTCCAATAGCGGTGAGGAGTGGACTCAACTTGATACAGGAAGTACTGATTCCTATATCATTCACATGGCCATAGACCCAATAACCCCAACCAATCTTTTCGCTGTAGATTTTGGAACACCAAATCGAGGGCTTATTAAGAGTTCAAACGGTGGAAATAATTGGTCGGATATTAACGTTGGTTCTTGGGACACAGAAATTCTCAGACTAGCAATTGATCCACAAACACCTTCTACGCTCTACGCAGGAACGTGGGTAGGGGTATTCAAAAGCACCGATGCTGGTGAGAACTGGAATGAAATCAATACTGGCCTTGGTGATTACGCAATCATTGATGTTCTGATTGTCAATCCTATAAATCCCTCCACTCTCTATGCATCAAAACGGGACAGCGACATTTATAAGAGTATAGACGGTGGAGAGAATTGGTACCCTCTTCATTCAAATATCGGCATTAGTTATATATTTACGCTTGCACTGGATCCTGAAAATCCAAAGATCCTTTATGCTGCCACAGAAAATGGTGTGTTTGTTTTGGATCAACGACCATAGGAATGCTGTTTCATATTAGCTACACAGCCTAATAAAGAATGTACATAACATTTGGAATTTTCCAGCATTTTTAAGCATTAAGAGCACGCTTGGATTCTATCTTTTCCTGTCCCCTACAACAATCCACACCAAACA
Source organism: Anaerolineaceae bacterium (assembly GCA_014860845.1). Next base: position 1,261 of record JACZIY010000096.1, on the reverse strand, counting down.
GCAGCCTTCTCCCGAATCGATCTCCCCTTCCCCAACACATCCCTTGAAGAGCTGACCTGGCATTAGATTCGATCTAATTCCCATACAACGTCGGCAGCTCGCGTCCGTCGCAGGTGTCGAGCCGATTCCTCGGAATGTCGAGCGATTTCATCGCGAAGACAAGGCGATGAGTTTCCGAAGGACCCCCTGGCGCGTGCCATCCTGACCCCCTTTCAAAAGCGCGCTACGGCTGACCACTCCGCTGCCTTCACCCGAAAAAGATTTTTATTATTGATAATATTATTTGTAATAAAAATATTACTCACCTAAAAGCTATTTACATATAATTAATACAATGATTGATAAATAATGTTTCAGATATCCAATAAAATTTGCAGTTTCACACGCAATTATATTTAAGAATTTATACATTATTGCAATAAATCATTTTTCTACAATAAATAAATTGGGGGTTTAGATTTAACAAATAAATTATGTTTAACGAAAAAAAGGTGCCACAATGAATAAAAAAAGGTTGTCTCCTCGATTACTTTGGATAGCAATAACAATCTGTTTATCGTTAGCATGCAGTGTGTTCACGTCAGAACCAAAATCAACGCCAACCCAATTTCCATCCGTTCTCCTATATCCTGTTTTCAAAAGCGGAAAGGCTGGGTATATAAATCCATCGGGTACCATAACAATTCCAATTGAATATGACGATGCGATTAATTTTTCAGAGGGATTGGCAGCCATTCAACAAGGAGAAATATGGGGTTATTTAAATGCAAGCGGGGAGTTAGTAATTCCTCCATCCTTTGATCAAGCTTTTAGCTTCCACAATGGACTTGCCAAAGTTAAGGTAAAAGAATGATTTGGATATATCGATCACACAGGTAAATTAGTGATTGAGCCTGTTTATGAAGAGGCTTCCCATTTTTCGGAAGGCTTGGCAAGTGTTTTGAAGTGCACTACTCAGAAACAATGCACATTAGTTGATGTTCATGGGGATGCTTCTTTTTCATTTCTAATGGGTGGTGAAAGGAGATTGATCAACCTCGATGGTAAAACTGTGAAGATCTTAGATTACAACAACGTGGGTTTATTGAATGAGGGATTGGCAGCAGTCAGGGATGGCGAATTATATGGTTTTATTGATAAAACAGGAACACTCGTTATCCCTACTCAGTTTGATTCAACATTGGGATTTTTCGATGGTCTTGCCGCAGTTGAAATTGGTGGGCAATGGGGTTTTATTGATACAACTGGAACACTCATAATC
>JACZIY010000740.1 GCA_014860845.1 Anaerolineaceae bacterium | reverse complement strand
GAAGTCATGTACAATGACTTCGTGATCGTAGGTCCAGCGGATGACCCTGCGGGGATTAAAGGCAAAAGCAAAGCTACAAAAGCGCTCGAAATGCTTTCAGAAGCTGGAGCGACCTTTGTGTCTCGTGGAGATGACTCCGGAACCCATAAAAAAGAATTATCCCTCTGGAAAGAAGCTGGCATTGAACCAGCAGGGGATTGGTATGTTTCTGCTGGACAGGGTATGGGTGATGTGCTCGTGATGGCTAACGAACAGTTGGCGTATACAATGAGCGATCGTGCAACATACCTGGCAGTTAAATTGGAAGGAATTGAATTAGAAATCCACGTTGAAGGCGATCCTCTACTTTTCAATCCTTATGGTGTCATCGCCGTCAACCCCAACAAAAATCCAAATATCAAGAATGACCTGGCCAATGAATTCATCGACTGGCTCGTATCACTTGAAACTCAGACCCTGATTTCAACCTTCGGCGTTGATAAATTTGGCGCACCTTTGTTTACACCGGATTCGCTCGCCTGGCGCGAGAGTCAAGCCAGTGCATCTGGAGTCGAAGGTGACTTAATCATTACTGGTCTGGTGAATAACCCAATCGGTTGGACTGAAGATGAAGTTCGGGCGATGGATACAACCGATGCAGTGGGGACGAATAGCTCTGGTTCATCAGAGACCTATACCGGTGTGTTGATTGCAACCTTGCTCAATTTGGCTGGTCCAATGGGTGAGGCGCAGACTCTTGTCATTATCGCAGACGATGGTTACGCTGTGGAAGTTGCTCTGGCAGATGTTATGGCATGCGAAGACTGTATTCTGTCATTCCGCAGCAATGGTGGTTTCAGTTCCGTATTACCTGGCTTCCCCAAGAATACCGGTGTTAAAGGTGTGGTTGAACTCCAACTCAAGTAATTTGTAAATATGGTATCGACTCAAAAATAGTTTCAAAATTGATCCTAATCCTTGTATGCATTACTGAAGTGTGTAATAGGATATAACTGATATTTGAAATCAACCATAAGAATTTAATAGAACCCTCCTGGAATTTTCAGGAGGGATCATTATAAATTGATAGAAGACTACGAATATGTAAATGATTGCATGGAGAACCAATGTACGACATTAATGATTGTCGCATTGTGCCTCTGTAATTAATTAATTCATCAGATTACTTAATTACAGAATTAAACGGAACTTACATCAAAAACTCAGGCAAATATCAGCTGCCAGCCAGAATAGACTTTCACGAATTTCTTTGCGGGATTGCCAATTTCGCTTATCCCATTTCTCTCCACTTAAATCATCCCCGGCGTACAGCAGCTGCCCCAGCTTAACCTTGCGATATTGAGATACTGCTAAAAGTGCAGCAGCTTCCATCTCTACTGTCAAACAACCTTCCTCAACCCGTGATTGGATCATCCCAGGAGTTTCGCGATAGGGTGCATCGGTTGTCCAGGTTTTTCCTGTGATGAAAGGAATCCCGCGCGATTCTAAGATCGTTTCCATTGCTTTCACGATCTCCGGTTCTGTTTGGACCTCTCGGGACGGTACCAGATAATGATAGGAGACACCTTCATCACGAATAGCACAATCGACAAGTATCAGCTTGCCAACAAATAAATCCCCCTTCAGTACGCCACAACCTCCGCAAATAATAAAATTCTTGATACCAAAGGCAATTGCTTCTTCCAATAATCCTGCAGCGATAGGAGCACCAACACCTGGGTGAAAGAAAGCCAGACGCTTACCTAGATGATCTATTTCATAAATTGGATGTTCCCCATCTTCCCACCGGTTTGCCACAACCACTTTTGCCTGTTTTTCTTCAACAATTTTCCGGTTAATTTCCTGGAAAAAGGAGATCACACAATGCTCCGGAACATCTCTGGGTTTAATAACCCGGGATGGTTCTATTTTTGATTCTGATTCGTAATCATGTTCAAGAATGGGAAGGTTATTCATGGATCTATCCTTTATTTTGTAAGATGAAGTCATAAACCCGTAAAAACCAGATGGATTTCTCGACCAGTTTAATGGGGTTTAAAAGAGAATTTTTTGTGTAATTCTCCATTTCATCCAGAGTCAATCCATGGTTTTGAGGTTCCCGGATGATGATGCGCCCGTCAGGTTTGAGCAAGGATGATAATTTATTAATTATACTGAAACGTTCTTTAACGTTAATATCATGCAAAACAAAATGAATCACAATTAAATTGTAATTATCTTCTGGAAGGTGGAGCTTTTCGAGATGACCGAGATAGTAATTCACATGGCTATATTTTTTTAGTGTTCTCTGAATCACCTGATGCCAAACTCGCGAGATATCCACACAATCTAAATACCCATCTGGTTTCAACAGTTCTGCGATGTGACCTGAGCAAATCCCTGAACCGGATCCAAAATCTAATACACGTTCGCTACCTCCTAAGTTCAACGATCTGGCAAATGCGTGATAATAGGGACTGAGCAAGGTCTTGCCCAACCCCAGTGTTAGTTTGACTTCCAAAGGAGTTGGCTCGAAAAATGAAGATGTAATTACAGACATTTTCACCACTTCTCGATATTGATATCCGATTCTCTACTGCACCGTTTCCAGAAGAGAATATACTTCTCCCATGTCCCAATCTGGAGACAGGGCAGAATAGACCATCAATGCCGGTCCACCTTTGCCTTCAAACCCGATTAATATTTGTTG
>JACZIY010000739.1 GCA_014860845.1 Anaerolineaceae bacterium | reverse complement strand
GAATTATAGGAGTTTTAATTATGTACGAAGCAGTCTGCCCTGCTTGCGGCGAGGATATTAAGTTTGAAGAAGACTTACAAGTCGGGCAAAATACGGTTTGTCCCAAATGCCGGGAATTATTGGCGGTTGTGATGACTGATCCGTTGATATTTGATCTTTATACTTTTGCTACCACTGCTCCGCAATGGTTTGATAGTGAGAAGCAAGAAGCAGCAAAGAAACATGAACGAAAAAATAAACATCGTCATATAGAAGTTGAAAATTATGATGAAGATTATTTGCGGAGAACAGGAAAAAAAATCCGAAATAAAAATCGCATTGATTGGTAAATGGGTTTAATTAATAAAAAAAGGAGTTTTTGAGAATTTCCCTCTCAAAAACTCCTTTAACAAATGTCTATCGTAGTGAATTACTTACGAGCACCATTTACAATCCAGATGCGTACTCGTTCAAGTTCTTCATCACTAAATTGGCCAGGATGTTCATTGCCAGGAGCTTGAATTTGCATGATCAGACTCTCTTCTGGGCTTCCAGGAATAACAGCCATTCCACTCTTGCCACCTTGAATAATACTGCTGTACGTTTTGACAGATAAACCACCTGATTCACCATGGCAAAGTCCACATTTTTGTTCAAAGACGTAATCTATCCCACCATCCCAGGTATTTGCCATCATCATGTCTGGAGTAGGTGATGGAATAGGGGTGGGGATTGGGGTTGGCGTACGAGGCACAAAGACATCCACCTCGGCATATACCCGAGGAACAGTCGTTATGGCTGTTTCTTCATAATTCGCCAGGAAAATCACTAAACCGACCATGATGACAGAGAAAACGATGGATACTGGTGTAAAAACATTCATTCGCTTCCTGTAGATGACCGGATCGATCTCAGGTTCCGGTTCTGCCTTAATAACCTTTTCTAATTCAGCACCATGTTCTTCAACCATCTCATGATGGGTTAAATAGCCCTTGACCATCGCCCAGTTCCAGTGTTTGATGTGTACATGATAGAAATGCCAAAGGAATATTGCCAAAACAGCCAATACCGCCTCTAGTCCATGCGCTACTTTGGCTGCTGGTACAATCTCACCAGGAAAGAATTTTGTCGTTAGAATCGGATTCCAGAGCATAAAACCGGTTAATCCCATCAGGAAATAACCCCAGATCATGGCGAGATATTCCATTTTTTCTGCATAATTGTAACGAGGCATTTTTGGACCTTCTTTTCTCAGTCCAATATTATGCAACAATTCATATACTGCATCAAATCCATCTTTGATGCCGGGTATCATGGTGGCTTCTTTTCGTTTTACATATAGGAGATAAGCCATTAATATGAAGTGATAAATGCCTTCCAGGAAAAATGTGACCGCAGCGATGCGATGGATGATGCGAACGATTTCAATTCCGCCCATGAAACTAATTAAAGCAACGGAGACACTGTGAAGGGCATATTTCTGAATCAATCCTGTGACAGCCAGGGTGGAAAATGACAGGATCAATAAAATGTGTTCAAGACGTCTGGCAATATTAAAACGTTCGTATGTTTTGGTTTGATCACTCATGGTTAATCACCTCCTCACCTTCTTCAGCTACTTCAACCGGTTTAGGTTTAATGAATTTCATGCGAAGCCGGCGATAAGCGTCACTGAACACGAAGATTGCCATACCACCCAGAACTCCCGGGATAAGTAATTGATAAAATAAGGTAACATAATAAACGATAGGATATTTATCCTTGTCTGGAATGTAGTGGCTGAGCCAGGTATCCGGGAAGTTGGTGGTTGCATCCGGGTGACAGCTCTGACAGGCAATCAACATGTTTTGTTTGACAGAAAGCCCTTTGTTAGGATCATTGACGGAAAGGATGTTATGAATGCCATGGCAGTCATAACAAACGGCTTTATTGGTAACCTGGTCTGGTTCAGTTTTTTCAAATAACGTTACGGTTGTTCCGTGGAAATCTGCAACATAGGTATCCAAAACCTGGGTGGAAATACCATATTTATCCATGATAGATGCGTCAGTATGGCAGTTAGCACACATATTAACTGAACTGTTGCGGAATGCAGCTGTTCTGGGATCTGCAATGGTATGTACGCCGTGACAATCAATACATCCTGGGACATCCTGGTTGTTTTCATTGATCATGGCATTCCCATGTACGCTTTTCGCATATTCCTGATAAATACCATTATGACAATTCGCACATACCTCAGAATGCTCAGTTTTGCTGAGTTCATCTACATATGGTTGCGTGTGAGGATCATGACAATTAGAACAGGTAGGTGCATTTGTCTCACCCTGGCTGAGCAATTGTCCATGAATATTATCTTTGGTTTGATTTGCCTGCACTTCATGACATTCCACACAGGCAGTGTCTCTTTGCAACTGAAATTCATGCAGGGTTTGAGCGGTTTTTATGGGATGAGGGAAACCAGTGATATCTTTATGGCATTGCACACATCTTATCTGATTTCGGTCATGGGTGGAATTAGCAAACTCATCCATAGTAATTTGAATCAACAAGCTTTCTCCACTGGGCAAAAGCACAGGATTAGAAGCTTCTGCGTGGCAGCTCAAACAATACAAATTGGATGTTGTGTCAATTTGTGGTTGTGGATCATCTTCAGATTGTGCCACAACTATTTCAGGTGTGTTCAACATGCCTACGATAATAAAAACCAATATGATAGCAGTTAGGAGAAGAAGAATACGCCCAACGTTGAGGAGATTAATTCTCTTCATATAGTTCTCCTTGTTCAAATGACAGATAGGGAATTCCCATTTTGTGAAAAAACTCTCTTTTAGATACCAAACATTAATTATATATTAAAAAAGGACATTTATTCGGTGCAAAAATTACGCAAAGAAAAATAAAAATTAACGGTGTGAATATTTTCACTTTGTTGTTGCTTTTTTACAATATGATATCTGTCTAGAATCAATTGACCGATATCCCCTTTTGATCATTACTGGGTTATCGAATTGTATAGTTTTTACTTATAGATTACGCTAATCATCATTTTCTGCGCTGATGTGCAAGAATGATCAATTGATAGGTGAAATGCATATCAACTTAAAAAGTAGAGGCTGATATTTTGTAATCAGCCTCTACAACTTATTATGCTAATTATTCTTCTGCGCCAGCATTTATCCAGGCTATGATTTGTTCTAATTGTTGATTGGTGAACTGACCAAAATGGGGTGGATCTGTCTGTTGAGTCAGTACCAATAGACTATTTTCTGCATCACCGGGAATAACAATTGGGCCTTTATCCCCCCCTTGCATAATGGATTCATAATTACTGAGGTTGACTCCGGCTAATTCATCTGTAGCGTGACAACTTAAGCATGCGGTGAAAGAAT
>JACZIY010000011.1 GCA_014860845.1 Anaerolineaceae bacterium | reverse complement strand
ATACCAAATCCGGCAAAGTGATCATGGAATTATTAAGACGTTCCTGTGATAAATTACACCAATCCATCATTGAAGTAACTCATGATCCTCGTGCTGCTTGCTATGCGGATAGGGTCGTATTTCTCAGGGATGGAAAAATCTTAAAAGAAATCCTGCTCGAGAAAAACCTGCCTTTTCAAGCGAGATTAAGAAAAATAAATAACATTCTGGAAATTCTGGAGCAATAAAGAAATAATATGCTACTTATACGCTATATTACCTTAAGATCCATGTTCTCACGACCTTTACGGGTAATTTTCAGTATGCTTGGTATTATTTTAGGCGTAGCAGGGCTCCTGGCGATTTCAATCATCAACGACGCAGCCTTAGCCTCCATCACCAGATTATTTCAAAACACATCTGGAAAAGTGAATCTATCTGTCATTCCATCCAGTAATCAACAAGGTTTTTCTGAACAAACCGTACGAACAGTTGCCGGTATTCCGGGTGTTGAATCAGCATTACCCATCATGAAGGCAACCACTTTACTGGCTGATGAAATTACTCAGGATCAATTAGGTATTACCTTCTTTGGAACTTCTGCAGGCGGAATCCTGCTGCATGGAATTAATCCTGATTTGGAATTACTCGCGCGTGATTACAACATCACGCAGGGTAGTTTCCTATCTTCTGAAACCAGATTATTCGAAATCGTTTTGGTAGAAAGCTATGCAGATGAGAAAGATCTTGAAGTTGGAAATTGGGTAGATTTTCTGACACCTAATGGTATTGAGAAATTAAAATTAGTCGGATTAATCTCCAGAGAAGGTCCAGGTTTATCGAATAATGGAAGTTTTGGGGTTATCTCTCTTGATACAGCTCAGCGAACTTTCAACCGATCAGGAGAAATAGACCAGGTTGATATCATTGCCACCAATTCAGAGAAACAATTCTTAGAAGATCTACAAACCAAGATTCAGTCGCGCGTGGGCTCTTCATTCTCTGTCATTTTTCCTGCCAGTCAAGGTGAAAGACAAACCTCGATGTTAGCCAATTATCAAATTGGTTTGAATATGATGAGTGGGATTGCTCTTTTTGTCGGCGCTTTTCTCATCTACAATGCTTTTGCTATGACAGTTTTGGAACGAACGCGTGAATATGGAATGTTGCGTACGGTGGGGATGACCCGCAAACAGATCGTCACTCAAATGTTAATTGAAGCTCTCTTTCTGGGCTTGGTTGGATCAATCTTAGGCATTGGATTTGGCATCTTATTGTCCAGGGGACTGGCGCAATTTATGTCTAACTTGATCGGATTGGACGTAGCCAGTATTACGATTCCACCTTCTGCAGTCTTATTCAGTTTTAGTTTAGGGTTATTCGTTACCTTAGCAGCAGCATCCATACCAGCTTTCCAAGCCGGACGAATTTCTCCAATGGCTGCCCTACGAATTCGGGGAAAATCTCAAGAAGGGTGGATTATCCGAAAAGGATGGATTCCAGGGATTATTTTATTGATTGGTGCTTCTGCCTTATTAATTTGGAATCCATTTTCCTCTGATCCAAAATTCACGCTTGGAAGTATCACCGTATTTGTTTTGTTTTCGGGGGCGACGCTCATAATACCGGCAACCATCCGGTTTTGGGAACAATCCAGTCGTTTCATTATGAAGACTTTATTTGGTTCGAGTGGTGTATTAGGCAGCCGCAACATTCAACGAGTCCGCCAACGCACCACTTTGACTGTCGCAGCTTTAATGGTTGGGGTTGCCATGGTCCTGGTGGTGGAAAGCATGACCAGTTCGTTTTCAGCAGATCTGATCAGTTGGATACAGGCAGTCATTGGGGGAGATTTATATGTAGGCTCATCAATCCCTTTACGGGGAGATATAGCTCGAAGAATCGAATCAGTGAACGGTGTGGAAGCTGTTGCGCCGATTCGCTATCTCCCGGTTGATTTTCAACTTCCGGATGGTAAAACCGAATCCATCAATATTATGGCGATTGATCCTGTGACCTATTCCAGGGTGACGGATTTTGTGTTCAGCGACTCCAAAATTGACCCCCAACAGGCGATCGAATCACTTGTTAATGGAAATTCAGTTTTTATATCCAGTGTTTTATCTGAAAAATATGGATTAGGAGTAGGCGATACCTTTGAAATACGAACCAGGCAAGGATTTCGACCATTCACCATTTCAGCTGTTGTGGTTGATTTTTATAATCAGGGGTTGGTCGCGAATATGTCCTGGAGTGATATGCGGAAATATTTCCGAGTGAATGATGCCAGTACATTTCTGGTCTCATATAACCCACAGGTCAATCCAGAAGAAGTACAAAACCGGATTGATGATCTATATGGGAAACGATATCGTTTAATCCTGGAATCGAATAGCAATATCCGGGACAGGATTTTTACACTAATCGACCAGGCTTTTCTTATGTTTGACTTGATGGCAATTATTGCCGTTGTGGTAGCATCATTGGGAATTATAAATACCTTGACCATCAATGTATTGGAACGAACACGCGAAATTGGTATGTTACGAGCGATTGGCATGCTCAGGTCACAAGTTGTCCGAATGATCTTAGCTGAGGCTACCCTCATGGGCTTGGTAGGCGGCGTTCTGGGAATCGTATTTGGAATTCTGCTTGCCAGAATATTTTTATTCGGAATGACTTCGATGTCTGGTTATCGACTGGACTTTGTGGTGCCCATGCGGGGAATTCTTACAGGTATTTTTATATCAGTCATTATTGCTCAACTGGCAGCGTTTATTCCAGCCCGAAGAGCTGCTAGATTAAATACACTGGAAGCCATTCATTATGAATAGATTTTAGGGTTCGTTGGCCTTAAACTCAACAAACGCAGTCATTCCCCAGCCTAAATTCAATGGGACTTCTTCCAATTGGATAATGACAGAAAAATTGACAGCTGCCCCTGGTGTGGCTTTGTTTGCAATTTTCTCTACCCGACCCAAGAATGTTTGATCCGGGATCGCATCAAATGAGATGATTGCGGAATCGCCAGGCTTTATTCTGACCACATCAACCTCGCTCAGGTCAGTAGTTTCTACCTTCATCTCAGATAAATCTGCAACGAGTAAAATTGGTTGCGCAGGTGGAGCATATTCCTGGTCATGCAAATATATATCAACCACATATCCATCAAATGGCATTTTTAATTCGGCGTTTTCTCGCGCCAGTAATGCTTGTTTCAATGCAAGGTTTGCCAAATCCAATTCCAATTGAGCATTCTTTAATTGGATATCAGTTGCCCCTGCTTCAATGGATTCTAAACTTAACTTTGCGCTATCAATTTGATCCTGCGCTGCATCTAAATCGATGTCATTCGCACCAGCCCGATCCAACCTGTCATAATTTGCTTCTGCATTGGATAAAACCACCCTGGCGGCAGCAACTGACTCCTTGGTGGGCAATTCCTTCAATTGATCCAAAGCCAATTGTGCCCGTTTTTGACTAAATTCTGCCTGGTCAATTGCAAATTCAAAGTCATCTTGATTAATCTTCGCTAAAACTTGACCTTGTTCAACAAAATCACCTGTTTCATAGTAAAGTTCCAGATCTTCTCCGCCTGTCACAAAACTTAAGGTCGCCTGTTTACCTGGAACCAGTTTTGCTGAAGCACTGATCACTGGGTCAATACTCACAAATTCAGATATTTCAGTTGGGGTTGCATTTTGCAACATGGTTCCACAACCACTCATGATTGAACTCATTAATAAAGTTATTAATAAAACGAATACTTTCAAAAAAAAGACTTTTTTCATAAACAACCTCATTATTTTTAATAAATTTCTGAAGGGTTGTTTTATTATTGCACAAGCACACCAATCAGGCAAGAAAAAATATTTTTGGAATCGCATTAAAATTCATTTTCATTCCTGGAAAATAGAGAGTAAGAAGTTCAATTTTTTGATTAATCTATTGAATACACAATATCAAACGAATGATATTATTATGATCTGGTTTCATCTATTACCCTGAATAATGTGTAGGATCAAAGGACAGAAAATGAAAAAAATCATCGAAATCATACTGCCAAAAACGATTGATAACAGCATTCAAGGGAGCAAGATTCCATTTTTTGTATTCGCCATTTATGCGATTCTTAGTACTGTGCGTAGTTGCATTCACATATTTTCTGCTGATGGTGGTACTGGCAGCATAGCCGGTATGGATTTAACTGTTTCGGGTGCGGATGGTATCATATTTGCTTTCGCGCTGTGGGGAAGTTCGCAATTATTATTTGCAATCATACAATTAATTGTCGTCTTCCGCTATCGTGCGCTGATACCACTTATGTATTTGATGCTAGTTTTAGAAATATTATTGCGACAATTGGTGGGATTTATGAAACCTGTCACTTTTGCTCATACTCCACCCGGCGCAATCGGCAATCGACTCATTTTGCCACTTGCAATCATCATGCTGATTTTATCCGTTTGGAGCGCGTTCAAACAAATTGATAAATCCAAAGCATCTAATTCGTAAAAAAACGATATTCTTTGTACAAATATTTTACATATGTTGGTTGTTATCCTACTTCCATTTATAATGAATAAAAAACGAGGTTACAATGCTTGATCAATTAACGGAAACTTTTAAAAAACACCAATATATCAATGTGGAAACTTTCCGGAAAAATGGGGTTGGAGTAAAAACGCCTGTCTGGTTTGCCCAGGATGGAGATACACTGGTTGTCCGCACTGAATCTACTTCAGGCAAGATGAAACGTATCCGTAACAATGCGCATGTAAGCATTGTTCCCTGTGATGCCAGAGGTGGGCTTTTAGGAGAATGGGTCGAAGCCCGAGCAGAAATCATCTCTGAGCAATCTGAAAATGAAAAGGTAAACCGATTGGTTACCAAAAAATATGGATTGACCAAGCGTTTATTTGATTTAATGGGGATAATGCGAAAAAGCAGTTATGGGTCATTTCGGATTAATTATAAGAATTAATTGATTTCTATGGATAACCTCATAATTCAATATTTTTTAATCTGAGAATATTGTTTTTAGTTCCTTCGCCCAACTTTGGATTGCATCCCAATCTCGATGATCTCCTGTCTTCCAAACACCTAGCATTGTACTCAAACGGAACTTCATACGATCAACGGTAGATGGAATCTTATTGAGATCTAACCCGCCAGCAAAGACATTTTCACTAACGGTAGGCACCAGTGCTCTTACTGGCTGTATCCATTCCTTAACATGACTGCGAAATTTATCTCCATTCTTCATCGCCAGAGTCATACAGACCAAAAAAGCAGCGAATTGTTTTTTTGACAACTCCTGCTTATTTTTATGGATAAAACCCATTGCTTCCGGTAACCAGGCACCTGCTTGAATTCCACTACCCGCAATGACAGCTTGATAAGCAGTTATATTTTTGACATCCTTCATTGGTATAACATCAACATCCAAAATATCACCTGATAATGTTTTTGCAATCATTTCAGCAACACCTTGGGTAAATCCTGTCCGGCTCGAATAGGTAATTAAAACCTTTTTCGCCATTTTTTCTCCTTTTTTTTCC
>JACZIY010000738.1 GCA_014860845.1 Anaerolineaceae bacterium | reverse complement strand
CTATGGATCCTAATGAGGCGATAAAACTGGCTGCTAAAGTACCTACAAGAACAAGTAAATAAGGTACAAGATTATTTTTCACCATTTTGAATATTTCACCAAAAGCAAGACCAGCACCGATTGAATCTTCTACTGCCACTTTAGCGTACGCAGCTGGAAGCATTAATCCCATAATTATTCCATATAAAAGCATTAAGAAACCAAAACAAATGCCTGCAATTGCCACAACAACAGCCATTGATTGTTCGCCACTTTCGCTAGCAACCACAGACAAAATAAGGATTGGTAAATAAAAAATCAACATAGGAATTGAATATACAAGACCAACTACCCAGGCTTTGAACCCGCGGCTTAAATCTGCACCAAATTCCATTTCCGGTAACGGACTTGGATTATTTCTAATGACATTCAAAGTGACTTTTAATGCCCACCCCAATAAGACAATTTGTCCAATGATAGGAATGAGTAATCCAACCAATCCAGGAATGATAATTTTCTTAAACCAATCTGGATCCTGAAAAACAAAGGTAAACGCATCTGCAAATTTCATATTCCCTACTCCTTATTTATTAATGAATTGTTTTATAAAAATAATTATTACAATTTTAATGCCAACATATGTAAGTCGTTATATTAAATTCTTGTATTGAATATTACCTGGATTAATTAAGAATCATTTTCCAGTTATTACTATTGTATAGAAAAATTTAAAAATGTGTAAAATGGTTCACATTTAGTACGAAGATGGTTGCTCTTTTTTGTGCAGGGTCATCTGCAGGTTCTAAATTCGTTCGAATGACTTCCATCGCCTGTTCCACTTTTTCATCTTCCACACCAATAAATAAAGTGGAATTTCCCCGTCTGAGGAACCCGCCCGTAGAAGCAATATGTGTTACTCGGAATTCTGCTGAGGTCAAGGCAGTCGAAACAGGATTTGTATCTCTATCACGAACGATCGCAATTATCATTTTCATCGTTATATCTCCTCAAAATGTTCAACATCTAATGCAAAAATATTAGCTCCACCAATCGTGATCGGTGTTGGTGCTGGCAGTGGTAGTGGTGCACTTTCAAGAGGTACAGCTATATATTCCACACGTTGACGACAGGTCTTCTTTAATGTCTGCAAAATGACTTCTTCCTTCTCAGCTGGTAAGCCTAAGAATAATGTTGCATTTCTTCTTCCTAAAAATCCCCCGGTGCTGGCTAAGCGTGTTATGTGAATATTCAATTTTTCCAATGCACTTTCAGCATGGTCAACATCCTGCGATTGAATTACAGCCATTAATAGTATCTCTGGGGCTTTTGTTTGTGAATTCATTTCTGATCCTTTCTATTATTAGGATGGGATCTTAATTTTTTGAAAAATCATAGGTTTAATTTCAATTTTTTTTCCACCAGATGTAATGATCGTATATCCTTTTTGTGAGCAAACTAACCTGAGTCCACGATGATAAATATCAATATTATTTTTAAAAGAGCTTGAACCCATAAGTTCAATTTCATTATCTGACCAGCGATAAATGCCAAGTAATTTAAAAAAGATTTTTATTGGAATCATCCCATTAATTATATTATATTCACCTGTGCAAGTTCCATCATTTGCATCATATAATTTATAAAATCTTTTAGATGATCGCAAATTCTTTACCACAACCTTCATTAAATTAGTAAAAGCCTTCTTTGCCAGATCAATTTGATTGTTTTTGATCAGCCCTTCCAGTATGGTTGAATTCAGAGGTAAATCCACAAAATTCATTTGATCTTTCTTGTTCGACTGATATTTCTTCGGAATCGATGAAAACCCAAAATTACTTAAAAATTCTTTCTCCAGCCAAAGATCTATCATCTGGTGGATGCGTTTTTTATTGATGTCCTGAATTAATAATGGGAGAAATAAACTCAAATCCACTAATGAATACTGCGATGAGCTGACTTCTATAGAATTGTCATCTGGAAGGCCAAGGATATTGATTGAGAATATTCGTTCAAACACATTTTCGGTCGTACTAAAACCTGTTGTGGTACCCCAATGGAAATTCCTTGGTTTAATAATCTCAAATATCTCTCGATTTTCATACATCCCTCTTATCTCTACAGTGATTTTTCTTGAGAGTTCAGGATGTGTGATGACGCGGATATTCAGTCTTTGGGGTGAGCGCAAGTTCTTTTCTAGAATATGAATGCCTGCCCCATTTTTTTTCAGGATGATGACTTTTCCTGGTGTTTTTTTTGTTTGGGGATCACGATAAGCATAGTATTTTTGTTTTGTATTCCATGAATCCTCAATATTCTTCAGTAAGTTTGTTTTTTGATCTACAAGCCAATTTTTTTCAGGAAAATCAATCTTATAATGATCGGCAATCTGTAAACATTTTTCACATTCTAATACTAATAGGCTGTTAAGAAATGGTGATTCAATCCACAGGGAATTAATTCCATAACCATCTTTATCCCAAAGATTATGAATTGGTAAATCTTCATATAAGGATTGCAATGCATTTTCCCAATGAGCGGAGGATCTATCCGAAGAAATAGGTAACCAAAATTGTAAATAGGAGATTAATCTATTAAGATATGAAATTGCTAAATCTTGGGATTTTTGAATATCAAGAATTTCCTGTGCAATCGTTGCGAAGATCGGAAAAGCATGAAAACGAGCAAGGAAATTTGAAGGATTTGAATGGTTGGGAATGAAGCCATCTTCTTTTTGAAGATTAATAAATTCTTCAAATGCAACCTGAATCAAATTTTGTTGGTTTGGTAAAACTTGCAGAAAGTACCAAAGTTGAATGGGTGAAATTCCTTCATTTATCCGATTTTCAGCTGTTTCAGTTCGAAATAGCGCTTTTTCTGGATGCCGACTTTGAATCAAAGAAATATTTTGTTGTTTTTCTAAACCTTTGACAATCAATTGTTTGGCAGAGTTTTGGCTAAAATGCAATGCTTTATCCCATTCAGGATTTCCGGTATCAAAATAGAAAAAATCTCTTTGAAGAAATAATTTGTTTCGTGTTGTCTCTTTTTCAAAATCTAAGGTTTGATAATCGATAACTCTCTGCAAGGATTGTAATTTATCTTGCTCATAAACTAGACACCACTTATAGGACTGCGATAAACCTGGTTCAATCTCTACATTACTTGAGATAGATGATTGCCCCAGTTTTCCAGGTTGTGAAAGACCACTAAGGAAAAAAACCGGGAATAGATCTTTTGTTTTTCCTACCAAAACATAATTTAAATCAGATTGCATCCCCTTCATCTGTTCCCCGCCGGATAAAGGTTTTAAGGAAACGAGGTATTGAAGGTTACCGGAGAATTTCTGCGTCGAATTGTTATGAATGGAAACCTGTCCATAAATGGAATACGAATTTGAAATGAAATATTCTAAACTGTAATGAATGCCTGCGAAAACCTCAATAAAAATATTTGTGTAATTTGGCAATATTTCAGTTATGATAGGTGGATTTTCTAATTGTTTGAGGTTCATTCTACTTTCATTGAGGTTTGAAAAAATAGGCGTGATTCTCAAACTTATTGCCTGTAAACCGAGTGTGCTGTAGAGGGAAATTCCACCTAACTCGCCACTTTCATATTGTATTTCCCATGAATTATCAAATGATTTTTTCTCCTCCAAGCGCTGAGAATCATTTACAAGAATCAAACTGAAAGGGTCTTGTGGAGTAATACTTATTGGAAACATAGCCTGATTGTAAAGGGAGAGTTAGTCGAGGTCAAATGAAATATGCTAGAATTACAAAAGAATTTATCTAGAAGATAGCTTTGGAAAATATTATGGAAAATGATCAACCAAATCAAAAAGATTCAAATACAGACGATCCTGCAGATCGATTAAAGAAATTAATTGCTTCACAACAAGAATATGAGGCATCCTTAGAAGAAACCGCGCCAAAACGAAACTCCAACTTAGAAATTAACCGGGATGAACCACGCCAATTAGAAAAAGAAGAAAATGTTGAGATGAATGATCGGCATCCAACAGGAGATCCCGAGTCCACCGCAGGTTGGTATTCGGAAGATTTAACAGAATTAGAAAATGAACAATCAATAAATTCAGATAAACAATCAGAAATCGATTCGGAAATTATTGATAGTAATCAAGTCCTCAACAACAGTTCCAACAATCAGGTGCAAGACGATAATCCACCACCAACGGTTGACCACGGAAATAAGATTGACCAGGAAAATAATTCTGTAACAATTCCAATTGATAAT
This sequence comes from Anaerolineaceae bacterium, assembly GCA_014860845.1. Next base: position 1,994 of record JACZIY010000738.1, on the reverse strand, counting down.
TCAAAAAAGACTCCGTTAAACTCCAAAAATGGGATTCCACCAGCGATTGAATATCCAATTACACCTCTTGAAGAAGAAATAGAGAAAACACCTCCACGTCCTATCAGGTCGTATACACCTCCAACAAATCACACAGCAGTGATTCCACCACCTCCAGGTGCAACACAACCCATACTACCGAATAGAATTAATGTAAATGATACGCAAGCGACCCGAGTTTCACCTGCAGCTTTCCGAAATACACAGCAAAACCAGGCAACTTTGCAACCTTCAAGTCTTCAGACAGCCTCTACCAAACCGATTAAGAACAAAAAGGAAAAACCACCAAAACCACCAAAATCTTCGAAACGAGGCGATTTTCAACAAGCCTGGGGATGTTTTATCCGCATGGTTCTGATTGGATTATTTATTGTTATATTTATTGTGATAGCTGGAGGTTCTTTTGGTGTTTACCAATATTATAGAATCGCTCAAGCCCTTCCTCCGGTAGAAGAATTACGAGAAAAAGCGGCAAAATTTGAAACAACGCGCATTCTGGATCGTGAAGGAAACACGATTTACGAAATTATTGATCCCAACGCTGGTCGTCGAACATATGTGCCTTTAGAGAAGATTTCACCTTACTTAATTGCAGCAACCATCGCAACAGAAGATAAAGAATATTACAACCACCCCGGATTTGATCCGGTTGCTGTTGCCCGTGCCTTTTGGCAAAATTATACAGCGGGTGATATCGTTTCGGGGGCTTCGACTATCACACAACAATTAGCCCGGATGCTGCTTCTTGACGATACCGAAAGATATACACGTACATATGAGCGAAAGACCAGAGAAATTGTTCTGGCTGCAGAAATTACGCGTAAGTACTCCAAAGAAGAAATTCTTGAGATATTTCTGAATGAAAACAATTATGGAAACCTGGCATATGGCATCCAAGCAGCTGCAGAAACGTATTTTAATACTTCAGCGGAAAGGTTGACTTTATCTCAGGCATCATTTCTGGCTGGTTTACCACAGGCACCGGCAGTTTATGACATTTATACAAATCGGGAAGCGACATTAACCAGACAGAAACAAGTTTTAATATTAATGTATGAACTTTCTCAAGAGAAGAATTGCATTTACGTGAGCACGAATCTGGAGAGAGTTTGTGTTAATGAAATTGCCAGTGCAGCGCAGGAAATTGAATTTTACGAATTTAAACCTCACGACTATAGTATGATCCATCCACACTGGGTGAATTACATCCGCACTCAATTGGAAAGCCAGTTTGATCCTCAAACCATTTATCGATCAGGTTTTACAGTTTATACAACGCTGGATCCAGTCATCCAGAATAAAGTCCAATCTGTAATTGAAACACAGATTGCCAGCTTAGCTGATAAAAATGCGACCAGTGGGGCAGCTGTTGTTATCCGCCCATCTACTGGAGAAATTTTGGCAATGGTAGGATCAGCTGATTTTTATAAAGAAAGTATTTCTGGCCAGGTAAACATGGCATTAGCCCCACGCCAACCAGGTTCATCGATCAAACCACTGGTGTATCTGGCCGCATTTGAAAAAGGTTGGACGCCAGCCACATTAATTTGGGATGTTCCAAGTGAATTTCCGCCATCCGGTAATCCGGATGATCCTCGTGAACCTTATAAACCTATTAATTATGACAATCGTTTTCATGGACCCGTGACATTGCGATCAGCTTTAGCGAATTCATTCAATATTCCTGCCGTTAAAGCACTCGATTTTGTAGGAATTTATGATAATCCCACCACATCACATCCAGATGGTTTCGTTGATTTTGCGAAAAGAATGGGGATTTCTACACTGACAAGAGAAGATTATGGTATGTCATTATCCTTGGGTGGGGGAGATGTAACTTTACTGGAATTGACAAACGCTTATGCAACCATTGCGAACTCCGGAAACCAGATTCCACCGGTGGCAATTACCAAAATAGTCGATCATTTAGGAAACGTCGTGTATGAATATCAGAG
>JACZIY010000737.1 GCA_014860845.1 Anaerolineaceae bacterium | reverse complement strand
TCGGTAGTGTACCAAGTGTTTGAATCACTTTTTGAATATCCCCGGTAGTTTGAAATTTAATTTGATCGGATCCATTTTGAGCGAGAATGGAAACGCCTTCTAAACGGCTGATTTGGGTAATATCAATATTTTGCTTGAACCGGACAATAAACCGATTGAGGGTGCGATGGGTGAGACTTTCAGTATCAGCTACTTCAATAATCTTTCCTACCCGAATGATGGCTACTCGTTGGGCTACATTTTCCACTTCACTCATAACATGCGAGCTGAAAAAGATCGTTGTGCCTTGTCGATTGAATTCACGTAGTAATGCCAGAACTTTTTGCTGCATGAGTGGATCAAGCCCGCTGGTTGGTTCATCCAGAAGTAATAAATCTGGTTTATGCATTAACGCTTGAATCACTCCGATTTTCTGTTTATTTCCTTTCGAAAGATTCTTGATAGGTTGCTTTAAATCCAGATCGAGATGATCAGCTAAATAGCGCACATATGACCAATCTGAACGACCGTTGCGCATATCACTGAAAAACCGTAATTGTCGTTCTGCGGTCAGGTTGTCATAAAATTGCATTTCACCTGGCAAGTATCCGGTCATTGATTGAACTTCAACAGGATGCTCCTGTGGATTGTTACCCAGTAAAAAGGCAGATCCCCCATCTGGTCTGATTATATCCAGCAGACAGCGAATGGTTGTGGTTTTTCCGGCTCCATTGGGTCCCAAAAAGCCGAAAATCTCACCGTGCTTCACTTCCAGATCAATCCCCTTTAACGCCTGGACCTTTCCATAGGATTTGGTGAGACCCTGTACCTGGATTGCCAAATCAGGATTGGGTTTCGTCATTTTATTTGTTTTCATATTTTTCTCCTTCTTTCATTATTCTATTTGGTATCTATTTGTTGGAATGAAATGATGACCAGGTTCAGATCCCATAGTTGATTCATCAAACCGCGAAGCGCAGCCTGATCGCTTACATTTCCAGTGAAAATGGTAATTTGTTGTGAGTGATCATCGAATTCTGGATCAATGGAAAGATTACCCAACCATTTCGACCAGCTTTCTTTGACCCATCCCCTGACGACGATTTGAAAATGGATATCATCTTGTTTTTGATTTGCGAAATCAGTCATACAAAAACTCCAGTAATTTCTTCCAATATACTGGAGTTCAGGTATGGTTGTGACCCTACGAAAGTACTGTCAGAGTATTGTTTGAAACCAATGATTATTGGTCGGAAATAATTCCAATACTTCTCCCAAATGATACTGCCTGGGTCCTATTTTTTACCCCTAATTTACCAAATATGTTCGTTGTGTGGCCTTTAACAGTACTTAAAGAGATAAATAAGCGTTTGGCGATTTCAGTGTTTGAAAAACCCTGTGCAATCAAACCAAGAACTTCTATCTCTCTTTCACTGAGTGGTTCTATCACATGGCCAGATGGGGTTTGTGGTAATGAGTTGGTGGATGATTGCTCGGTTAAAATGATGCTAAGTAGTTTTCCAGCGAAATCAGGGCAAACATGATGGTTAATTGCCAGATTTAATAAAGAGATGATTCTTTTTCCCTCATCTAAAAAGACTCTCTGAAATCCTTCAGGTTCAGCCAGCAAAAATACGGCTTGAAGGGTTTCCAAAGCGGGACTGAGTTTGTCTAGTTGATGCAAAGTAATTGCTTTGAGAAGAAGTAGTTCAATCAGTCTGCGTTTATTTCCTTTTTTCTCGGAGTATTCCAATATGGGTGAAATTATTTCAATTGTGTTCTCTGGTTTATTTTGAGCTATGGTGTATCGAATCAGGATTTGATTTTCCGTGATAAAAAATTCGTTTATTCCACCATATTTTTCTATTTCCTTAATTCTTTCTGTTATTGGTTTTTCTAATAACCCACGGCTCTGAAGCCATTGAAAAACTTGAGGGAAATTTCCTCTTTCCAACCAAAATCGGGCTTGCATTATATCAACGATTCGCCCGGTAATTTGGGGAGATGGACCTGTCTGAGCATGTGTTCGTGCATGGTCTATATACTGCTGGGCAAGATCCCATTCTTTCAGGTTTACTTTCAGCCTGGCAATCGTCAGATACGCCAAGGGTAGACCAAATTCGGAATAGGTTTCCATCAATTCAGCTGCTTTTTCCAAATATTGGATTGCTTGCTTGAGATCACCTTGTTCCCGTAACATTTCACCAAGATTGAAGTAGGTTTTCCCAAGTAATGGATTATTGATTCCGATTGTGCCTTTTGCTAAATCCAATACTTGATAACACATCGCGATAGCTTTTCGTAATTCTCCCTTCATATAATGAAGACCGGCAAGATTTGTCATCACCAACATAGCCATCATTGTGTTCTCTGTTCGTTTTGAAATTGCGACACACTCTTCAAATGACAGAATAGCCGCAGGTATATCCCCCACCAGGGTATAACCCATGCCTGAAGTGTCAGCAACCAAACATCGATAAAATGAATGACGAGGATGAATTTGTGCCAAGGCTTCTTTTGAATATTGAATGGCGTTCAAAGCATCGTTCTTAAGAATGGCGAGTAAACCACGAATTAAGGATAATTCACCCTGAATCTGATTCATGTCGACATTTGTTTCTATCTCTTCAATCAACGAATATATAGCGTCGGTCAGACGTCCATTCAAGAATAGTGAAATTCCAAGCAGAATGCTTGCATCCGGATGGGCAAAGAGAATTTTCTTTGGGATCGATTCCAACCATTGCAGTAGATTAACCGAATCTCCTTTCATTAACCGCTCTTCTGCAATATCAAGAATTTTATGGATGGCCGATTCATAATCGCGACAGGATAAGGCGTGTGTTATCGCTTCATTGATAAAATGATTTTTCTCAAACCATTGCGATGCCCTTGCGTGTAAATGCGGGATGAGGTCAGGCTGTTGGGTAAATAATTGTTTTCTCAACAGCTCTGAAAATAAAGCATGGTAGCGAAACCAGGTGTTCTGGTTGTCCATTGCGACAATGAAAAGATTATTTTCAATCAATATCTCAAGAATGTCTTTTGAAGCTGGTTCCTGGGTTACAAATTCGCATAATGATAATGTGAAGCGATCTAAAACCGAGGTCTTTAATAAAAAATTCTTTACAGAAAGATCCAATTTATTAAAAACTTCATCCATCAGAAATGCAGCAATAAATTCATGTTCTCCAGAAAGATTTTTGAAATAAGTTGAGCGATCCTGAATATCATGCATGGAAATAGCTGCCAGATGTAAGCCTGATACCCAGCCCTCGGTAAATTGCGTTAACTTTTCGATTTCTTCTTGTTGAAAAGAGGGATAAAGGTTCCGGTTAAGAAGTTCTTTCGCTTCATCTATGTTGAAAGATAGAGAGTTTTGCCTGATTTCGATCAATTGGCCATACGTTCTTAAACGGGCTAAAGAAAAATGTGGATCGGATCTGGATATGATGATCAGGCATAGTTGAGGCGGTAAATGATCGATTAAAAAAGACATGAAAAGATGAATGGGTGATGCAGAAATAAGATGGTAATCATCCAAAACCAGAGAAATTTTTTGTGGTGAGACATTTATTTGATTGATCAATAAAGTGGCGAGAATTTCTGGAGATTGAGATTTGTGAGTTTGAATCGCGTTGAGAATTTCAACCCCAAATTCTGGCACAACCTGTTGAATGGCTGAAATAAAATAGGTTAAAAATCCGACTAAATAATTATCGCTTTTTTCAAGTGCTAACCAGGCAAAGAAATTCCTATCAACGACCAATGACTGCCTGATCCAATCACTGATAACCGTCGTCTTCCCATAACCTGCAGGCGCTGAGACTAAAATGATTGGGATTGCTTGAGTGATCCCATCATCTAACAATTGCATCAATCGCTGGCGATGCACCAGTGACCTGCCTGAAGATGGGATATTGAATTTGGTCGTTAAAAGTGGGATGGTCAATGGAGACCTCGATAAATGGAAGGAAAATTCGTCAATCCATAATGATTATAGCAGAATGAATTAAGGTAATGTTCATACTCTTTTCTGCTGTTTAGGAAGATCAATCTTCACCAGAATCAAACTGTGAGAACCTAAAGAAAATCCTGTTAAAAATTTTAGTAATGATTTTCCAGAATTGGTGTTACATGAAAAGACAATAATTTTTACTGATGTACCTGTATAATTTGACAATGGATCGTCAATTACATGGCTTCCAATTACTTCCTTCAGTAGTAAAACAAAGGGTTGTTTCTCGTCCTCATCCCGAACTCAGCAGACAGGTTGAAGTGATCTAAAAGTTAATAATTTGCACTACCCGGATTGAAACGATCACTATACTGTGAACAGGTTGGTTCGATCCAGACCACTCATCAATAAAGGAATTGAAAATGGAAAAGAACCAAGTTCCCTGGTTAGAACGTATCAGTTACGGCTTGTCGAACACAGGATTCAACCTGATGTTTATGATGACATCCACCTACCTGCTGTATTTTTATACGGACGTTTTCGGTGTAGCTGCAGGAATTATTGCACCTGTCTTTCTGGTGGGTAGGTTCCTTGATGCTATAACCGATCCCCTCGAAGGCATCCTGATGGACAGGGTCAATACCCGCTGGGGCAAGATCCGCCCGTTCTGGCTATGGTTCTCGCTACCCTGGGGCATCCTGGCTACTCTTGTCTTCACTGGTCCCGACTTATCCGCGACCGCCAAAGTGGTCTTCATCTACGTCACATATCTGTTGTTCAACGCCGTGATTTCGATGGTCAGCCTTCCCATGGCAGCCATCCTGCCCAGCCTGACCAGTAACACGCACGAGCGGACGGTGGTGAGCGTCATTGCGCAGGTCTTTGGTACCTTTGGGGGCTTGTTTGTGATGATGCTGACTTTGCCACTGGTATCTGCGCTCGGAGGAACCAATCCAAAACAAGGCTTTCTGCTTACTGCCATCTTGTTCTCCTCCATCGCCGTGCTACTGTTCCTGAATGCCTGGGCGCGGACTCGTGAACGCGTGCTACCTATCAATAAAAAGCCTGTACCGGTCAGGCAGGCGTTGAAATCGCTCAACCAGGGACCGTGGTATCTTTTGATGGCAGTACTAATCATCGTTAACCTGGTTTCTACAATGAGGAATCAATCCACCATCTACTTCATGCAGTACAACGTAGGTAGACCAGAATTGACCTCAGCCATGCTGACGATACCCAACCTGTTTATGATCATATCGCTGGTTTTTTCACCGTTGATTTCCAAAAAGATAGGCAAGCGTAATGCCGGCGTGCTCGGTTTTGGAGTTTCGGTTCTTGGCAGTCTGCTGGTGGTGGTGGCTGGGTCAAACGTCCCGCTACTTTTTGCCGGGTCAATCGTGCTCACTCTGGGAATTGGACTCCCATTTGGCGTGATCGCAGCAATGTTCGCCGATACGGTGGACTATATTGAATGGAAGAGCGGGGTACGCTCCACCGGACTCGTCTATTCAGCCAGCACCATCAGCATTAAGATGGGTCAGGGCATGGGTGGTGCGCTGGGTGCATCTGTGCTTGCGCTCGGGCACTACGTACCCAATGTCATCCAGAGTGCATCCTCGTTGACTGCCATCCAGTTTAACTTTTCCTGGGCTGCCCTGATCGGAGTAACGGTAGGGGGAGTGGTGCTTATCTTCTACCAAGTAGATAAGCTGTACCCAACTATTCAAGCGGATCTGACAGCCCGGCGTGAGGCTGCTGCTTTGAGGAACCAGGAACAGGAAAATTCGACTGCTTCAAGCACAACACCAGCACAATAAGGAGATAGAGATGGCTAAGCTAAAAGGACTGAACCCGGCCTGGATCGACATCTCACCAATCGTACCCCAGGCAAAGACCGAACACATCACCCACCAAATCCGTGATATTTCGTATGGTGATGATCCATTACAGAAATTGGATATTTACCTGCCGGAAGATGGTAAAGGTCCTTTTCCTGTTATTGTAAATGTCCATGGTGGCGGTTTTTCCGCTTGCGACAAGCATGATTTTCACCTTTATCCGACCTTGTTCGCAATCCAGCAGGGCTTTGCCATCGCAGCGGTGAACTACCGTCTCTCTCCAGCGGTGCGCTACCCTGAACATTACTATGATCTGGAACGGGTTTTGCTATGGATCAGCCAAAATGGCGCAGAAAATAACCTCGATACGAACAACATCTTTCTGTGGGGTACCTCAGCCGGTGGCAATCTGGTTTTACAGGCAGGCATGAAAAAGGGCATCCCCTTGCCTGAAGAGCTGAGCGCTGCCAAAGAAGTGCGCATCAACGCCGTGGCTGCCATGTGCCCTGGCATCGATCTTATTCACTATGGGAATACCGGTACAGTTTTCGAGCGCTTAATGGTCAGACTTCTCTTCCGCAACTTGCATAAGTATGTCTTCGGCACGAAAAAGGTTACGGAAGAGGCAGCAAAGCAGAGCAATCCCACAACCTACATTAAGGATGGGATGGTTCCGCTCTACCTGCAACAGGGAACACGCGATCCGGCTGTACCATTCACATCCGTAAAAGAATTCCATGAAAAACTCACCGGCATCCTACCTCCCGAGGACCTCGTCTTCCACGCGTTGGAAAGCGCTCCACATGCCGGCGCGGATGTGAGTTTCTTAGTTCCTGAAGCAGTGGACCCAATTCTGCGTTTCTTCGAACGACATATGAGCAAGTAAGGGAGGAACTGAATGCCCCGATATTGGAGGAGATTTAATGAACAATAAGGTTGTTCAAATGGATGACCAGACCTGGCGCATCATCGACGGGTCTGGCAAGGGTACAGTCTATTCCTACTTGCTCACAGGATCGAAGCAAGCTATCCTGATCGACACAGGCATGGGCTTGACCAGCATGAAGCCAATCACGGATAAGTTAACCACGCTGCCAGTCTCAGTCGTAAATACACACGGACATGTAGACCATATCAGCTGCAATCACCAATATGAAACTGCCTACCTCCATCCAGCAGATAATGCTGTTTTCGTCCAGCACAGCCAATACGAATACCGATATTTCCTGCTGAAAGGATTGCTGGCTGAGGCAAAAGTACCGGTTTGGGTACTAAAGTTGCCCATCCTGAGTGGCTTGGCAAAGAAATTCAGCACCATTCCAGCCCGAAACAATCTCCGTCCACTTTCGGATGGCCAACAGCTGGATATGGGCGGTCGAACCATCGAGGTCATAGCCACACCAGGGCATACTCCTGGTTCGGTCTGCCTCCTTGATATCGAGCGCCGTCAGTTGTTCTCGGGGGATACAGTCTGCACGGAGGGTGTCCTCCTCATCCTGGATCATTCCTGCCCGCTGGAGACGTTCAAAGAGAGCATCTTGCACCTGAAATCGGCAATGGATCGGTTTGATACCATTTGGCCTGCTCACCACGAGGTCCCGATAAACCATGAATGGATGGATGAATATATCCAGTGCGCTGACCAGATCATGGCTGGAGAGTCGGTCACGACCAGCGTTTCCAGTCCTGTTGGCAGAGGTCAATTAGCAAAATACGGGAGGATCAGCATCGCCTACCTTCCTGATCATATCAGGATAACGGAAAAGAAGAGCTGATCGGGCTCAGGAAATGGCAAGGGGTGAATTTCGGGATTTTTTATTCATCCTTTATTTTGAATTTTTACTTTCCTTTATAATTACTATATAAGTGAACTCAAAATATATATGGTTTCTGAAATTTTCCATTCAGACAAGAATCCAACTGCGACTTGATAAAAATATTCATAAAATTTCTCTATTATGAGTTGTTGGAAACCCTGATCATTCATTGCAGCCAGCATAGAAGGGAATCATGAATCCAGATCTTCATACTGAACTAAAAAAATATTTTGGTTTTTCCAGTTTCCGTCCAGGACAGGAAGAAGCCATCCGATCGTTATTAAGTGGCAAACATACAGTAGCTGTGATGCCAACCGGATCAGGGAAATCACTCATTTTTCAGCTGGCAGCCTTGCACCTTCCGGGCATCACGCTGGTGATCTCCCCTCTGATTGCTTTGATGAAAGACCAGGTCGATAGCCTGGAAAGACATAGGATCCCGGCAACATTGATCAACAGTTCGATTAGCCTTTCAGAACAAAGCGGAAGATTGAAGCGAATGACGGAAGGAAAATATCGAATTGTTTATCTAGCTCCAGAAAGGCTGCGCAATGCCCGATTCCTGGAGGTTATAAAGGGAATCAAGGTCAGCCTGCTTGCTGTTGATGAAGCCCATTGTATCTCGGAGTGGGGTCATGATTTCAGACCGGATTACCTGCACATTGCAAAATTCAGAGAAGAGATCGGATTTCCGATTACGGTGGCACTTACAGCCACTGCGACACCGCAGGTGCAAACAGATATTTCCAGATTGTTGCAACTGGATAAACCAACCTTGATCGTCAATGGTTTCAATCGTCCCAATTTGGTGTTGACGGTTCGACATGTTCTCGATCCAATCCACCGCTATAGTGTGCTAAGGGATGCGTTGTTGTCCCAATCGGATGGGGCAACAATTATTTACACGGGCACCCGTCGGGATACCGAAGAAGTAGCAGAATTTGTGAGCAGTGAGTTGGGATTAGGTGCCTGTTATTATCATGCCGGTTTGGATGCTGAAAAGCGAACTCAAATTCAAAATGATTTTATTTACAAAAAACTTTCCGTGATTGTAGCAACCAATGCGTTTGGGATGGGCATTGACCGTCAAGATGTGCGGCAGGTAATTCATTTCTCCATGCCAGGCTCTTTGGAATCTTATTACCAGGAAGCCGGCCGGGCAGGCAGAGATGGGATGCCAGCCAGTGCATTGTTATTGTATAACAGTGCCGACCGGGCATTACAGGAATTCTTTATTCGAATTTCAACGATCATCAAAGAGGAATTATTAAAGATCTACAAAGCCCTGAATGCGAATAATCATCAGGAAATAGTAATTTCTGGTGAAACACTCAGTATGCTCACCGGGTTAAATGAGATCAAAATTCGAGTGGGCTTATCCACGTTGGAACAGGTTGGAATTGTCGATCGTCTGGGAGATGAAGGCTCTCAAATGATTTTAAAGAAGAACGAATGGCACGATGAACGGATCAATCAAGCGGTGCTGCGCTTCAACCAACAACAAAGCATCAGAGCAAAACAGCTGCAAAGTATGATCCATTATGCTGAAAGTGATCAGTGCCGTCGCAATATTATCCTGCGCTATTTTGGTGACAAATCGTATGTAGCTGTGGACGTTTGTTGCGATAATTGTATCGGACGAAAAGCGATTCAGAAATCTACTCCAGTTGTTGATCATGAACCTGACTTAATAGATCCTTCTTTAATGATTCTGGAAACCATCCAGCAATTAAGAAATGGTGTTGGAATTGTCAAAATAGCACAAATCCTAAAGGGTTCGAAAAATAAGGATTTACTCACTGCTCATTTGGATAAACTTCCGCAATATGGAAAGTTATCGGGAGTCACCATTGGATCCATCCGTGCAATGGTCGAGCAATTGATTAAAGAACAATTTGTAAATGTAATTGGTGGCGAGTATCCTGTCTTGCGATTATCTCACGCAGGGGTTAGGGCTTTGCAAGAAAGAACGCCAATAAAAATCAAAACAACCAAAGCCCCCAATGAAAAGAAACCTGCCAAAAAAGAGACCAGCTTTACAATCACCAATACCGTTGAGCAGACTTACCAATTGCTCGGACTGGGATTATCGATTGAAAAAATTGCTGCAAAACGTGGCATGAGCCCTGGCACAATCTATTCTCATCTGATGATATTGATACAAAATCAAAAGGTTAATCTCGAAAAGATACTTCCTAAACAAATAATTGATGCGGTGGAGACAGCCATTATGGAAACCAATCAGGTGGAACGGTTGGCTCTCATAAAAGAAAGGTTGCCTCAAGAAATTAGCTATGATGTAATTAGCTGTGTTGTTGAGAATTGGAAAATGAAAAAATTAAGCGGATCATGCCAACTCCCTGAAAGTTCTGAGAGACCATACATATTCAACAAAACAGGAAATGGAATAGACTACATTGTTAAGGCTGGAAATGACTGCAATGAAGAAGCAGTGCCTGAATTGATAGAATACCTGCATGCAACAGATGGAAATCAACGAAGGTTAGCAGCTTCAGCTTTAGCAAAAATTGGAAACCCAATTGCTAGCAAACCATTGATGGATTTGATCAAAATAGAAGACAAACCACAGGTAAAGCAATATGCCATCAAAGCATTAGGGGCGATTGGTGAAATTATAGCGCTTCCATTATTAGAAAAAATCCAATCCGATCAAAACGAAAAGGATTATGTGAGACAAGCAGCAAAAATTGCTAAAAAATTGATAAATTCAAAACAAAAAAATAGAAGACATAGTAATTCTTCAGATGAAGAATCGAAGAAAGGAACTTCAGATGAATCAATCAAAAAATTCCTTTCACGAGATCATCCCAGACAGCTTTCAGGACCCTGGGATGCTGGTTGGGCTTTGGGATTTCATAGCTGTTATCAGGGATCAGAATGGACTCGCAGCCCGGTTGGGGAACTGGCATTCCGACTGAAATACAATGGAGATTTCGCGGTGATATTTCCATTGGTTCAAAAAATAAAAGACCTGATTCAAGACCACCCGGAGATTGCGCAGGTGGATGCAATTATTCCGGTGCCCTCTTCGGTCCAACGCGAGAAAGAACCGGTCAATTGCCTTGCCATTGAACTTGCTAAACAAATCAAGATCAATTATTGGCCTGTGTTGGCAAAATCTCGAAAAACAGAACAGCAAAAACAATTTCAAACCCTGGCACAGAAAAAAGCGAATGTTGCTAATGCATTTCGATTACAAACTTCCATAAAAGGAAAAAGATTACTGGTTGTGGATGATCTATTCGACTCTGGTACGACATTGGAGGAGATTACGAAATTGCTTAAACAGGCTGGCGCTGATACAGTTAATGTGCTGACAATCACCCGCACAATCCATTCTGAACATTAAGAAAAGGTAACCCATGATGATTTCATTTGACTCAAAAGTAACCCTGTTGCTCGGTTCTCGACTTGCAATCAGAAAGGATTCAGATCTAACCCCCTTAACATTACGAGAATGGAATATTCTGGAAAAGAAATTGTCAGCTTCTGGGTTGGATTCACCTGGAGACCTGCTTGGATTGGGGGTCAATGACATTCAGCAACATCTCGATATCAGGGATGAAGAAGCTGTGCGGATTTCGGAATTGTTGGACAGAATTGAATTATTGGAATTGTCTCTGGCTTATTATGCTGATAAAGGCATACAGGTCGTAACCAGAAATGAGGAGATATATCCACAGCGTTTTCGCGAACGACTGAAAGATTCTGCTCCAGTGGTGCTGTTTTTGGCTGGCGAACCGGCTTTAATGGGGCAACCTGGCATCGCTGTTGTGGGCTCACGCCATCTGGACCCCATTGGGCAGGCATGCGCGGAATTCGTCGGAAATACGTGCGGATTGTCAGGTTTGGTTCTGTACTCTGGTGGTGCCAAAGGTGTTGACTCCATCAGTACCCAGGCTGCCCTGGATGCTCGAGGATCAGCTGTCAGTGTTCTGGTGCATAGTCTGGAACAGACCATTAAGGAATCAACGACAAAAAGAGCGGTTGAACGCGGTGATTTATGTCTGGTTACCCCCTATACCCCAGATGCTGGTTTTTCGGTTGGAACTGCGATGGGACGCAATAGGTTGATCTACTGCCTGGCTGATTATGCCATTGTCGTAGCCAGTGATGCGGAAAAAGGGGGAACCTGGGCTGGCGCCACAGAAACATTGAAGGCTGCTTGGGTGCCTGTTTTCATATTGAACCATCCTGATATGCCGGATGGCAATCGGTTACTACTGCAAAAAGGCGGTGTGCCATTTCCGCATCCTTTCCCAGAGCATTTTAGCAAGTTGGAAAGTTGGCTGAAAGAGAAAAGTCAGCCTGCATCTCCAAAACCTCAGCAATTGGGTTTGTTATGATGATTTAGGAAAGAATTTTCCACTTGAAATAATCAAAACTTATTCTTGATTTTCTATTTTTAGTGACACTGCAAAGAATAATTTCTTTGCTAGGATAGTTGTTTGGTTGATAAAAAAACTCTCCTTAAGACCAATCGTTAACCTAATTTTGGTCAGGTAACAAAAAGGATCGAGCAAGGTAAACTTTGACAATCACAAATATACCTGGAAGGATATTATGAAAAATTCAAAATCAATAAATTTTAAAGGTAGTGTTTTAATGGTAACCATCATTTATGTGGTGATGATGATATATTTTTTAGCAAAAAGATATATTTTAATTAATCTCATTTCAGTGGAATTAATCGCATTTATTGGTCTTTTATTGATGCTGGTAATTTTTATGATTGTGGGGATTATTCAATTGTTTTTTCGAATCTTTACGAAAAAATATTCTGAAAACAGCAAAGTGAATGGCAGAACATTGATCAACTTACTGATAATTTTTGTTATCCTTGCTGGTTTTATTTTAGGATCACAATGGAGTGCTCATACCCCACCTATCCAAAATGAAGAAGGTGAAACACTGGAAGGAAGCATTGCTTCCCTTGAAAAAGTGAATTTAGGTGGTGTAGATCAATGGTTGATTATCAGAGGGCAAGATACCAATAATCCGGTTTTGCTTTTTCTTTCCGGAGGTCCAGGCGCATCTGAGGCTGCCAGAGTACTGCGATTTAATCAGGAATTGGAAAAGCACTTTACTGTTGTAATCTGGGAACAGCGCGGTTGTGGAAAGTCGTACCCATCCATCAATCCCAAATCAGATTTAACACTGGATCAATATGAAGCTGACATAATTGAATTAAGTGAATTATTAAGAACTAGATTCAACCAGGAAAAAATTTATCTGGTTGGACATTCCTGGGGAACAATCATCGGCGCATTGGCCGCACAGTCTCGTCCTGATTTATTTCATGCCTATGTTGGAACGGCTCAGATGGTGGATGTGCTCGAAACGGATATTCTCATCTACGATATGGTCATGGAACATTCACTCAAAACAGGCGACACAGCATTTGTAAAGACTCTCGAAGCACAAGGGAAACCTCCTTACGTAGGAAAAAGTCCTATTCAACCATATTCCACTTTGTTTGGTAAAGAGTATGCCATTTTTGAAGTACCTAATATAAGGAATGAAGATTATCGACGAAATGGAGATATTCTGATGTTGATGTTGAAACAACCTGAATATGGCTGGATGGATCGAATTTATTACCTGCTTGGACTGATGAATACATTTAATGTGGTTTACCCACAATTACAGGATTTAGATTTGCGAGAGACGACTACCCAATTTGATTTACCGGTTTATATGGTTCTGGGAAGAAATGATATGAATAACCCCTCCCAAATCCCAGAATATTATTTTAATCAGATTGAAACTCCCAGTAAACAATTGATTTTCTTTGAAGACTCTGGTCATGGTATGATCTGGGAGGAAGCTGTGAAATTCCATGAATTGATGATCAATGTTGTTTTACCTGAGACATATGTACCGTGAACAATATATCCTAATTAATTTATCAACCAACGAGTGTCATCATTGGACCTCGCGTTGATTTCACCAAATCCCTTGACAGCATTTGTTGGTGCGGTATAATACTGCCCGCTGCCAGTAACAAGCAGCCCGGTAAACCCGGAAGAATGATC
>JACZIY010000736.1 GCA_014860845.1 Anaerolineaceae bacterium | reverse complement strand
TTTCTTTTCCAAAGGAGGTGATTTAATCCCAATTTAGTAGGTTTATTTCTCAATGTCGTGAACCAAATGAAAAATTTGTGATTTGAAGGAGAAAAAATGAATAAGAAGTTTGCTTGGACCTTAATTGCTTTATTGATGGTGATGGCTCTTGTTTTATCAGCCTGTCAACCAACCCCTGAACCTGCAACACCTGCTGCACCAGCCGAACCCGCTGCACCAGCTGAACCTGCTGCACCAGCCGAACCTGCTGCGCCAGCCGAACCCGCTGCGCCAGCAGAGGAGTTCATTTTTGGTCTATTATTGGTCGGACCGTATAATGATAAAGGCTACAGTCAGGCACATTATGAAGCTGGTGAATATGTAGTGGAAAATGTTCCTGGAACAAAAATGATATATCTGGATAAGGTAAATACAGCGGATCGTCCCGGAACAACTGCAGCGCAATTAGGAGAAGAATTAGTTCAACAAGGAGCTAAACTGGTTGTCTTCAACTCAGATGATATGAAAGATGATGCCGTTGAATTTACGAAAAATCATCCTGATGTCTTCGTAATTCATGCATCAGGCGATACCGTATGGGCAGAAGGTGAAAACTATCAGGCTTTGGCTAACATGGCAAATTTGATGGGTGGTATGGAATATGGAAAGATGATTGCTGGATGTGACGCAGCTTTACACACTCAAACAGGATCCATTGGTTATCTTGGACCATTGATCAATGAAGAAACACGCCGTTTGGCTTCTTCTGCTTACTTAGGCGCTCGTTATTGTTGGGAAAATTACCTTGAAAAAGATCCAGCTGATCTCAAATTCCGCGTTACCTGGATTGGTTTCTGGTTTAATATCCCTGGATTTACCGAAGATCCAACTCAGGTTGCAAATGAATTCATTAATTCTGGTGCTGATGTAATCATTTCTGGTATTGACACAACCGAAGGTCTCGTAGAAGCTAGAAAAGCTACCAGTGAAGGTAAACAAGTCTTCGCAATCCCGTACGATTTTGTTGGTGCTTGTGGTGAAGCTCCAGATGTTTGTCTGGGTGTACCTTACTTTAACTGGGGACCTTCATATGCTCGCTACGTAACCAGTGCGATGGAAGGAACATGGCAATCAGCATTTGAATGGATGCCACCCAGTTGGGATGATATCAATGATCATGATAAATCTGCAGTTGGTTATTTAAGTGGACCAGCCATGTCTGCAGAAGTAAAACCTTTGCTTGATCAATTCATCGCTCAATTAGCAGGTGGTTTGAATCTGTGGTCTGGACCATTAAATTATCAGGATGGAACCGAATTCCTGGCAGATGGACAAGCAGCCGCTGATGTCGAAATTTGGTACCTTCCTCAATTATTGGAAGGTATGGAAGGCCGTTCAGAATAAGATACCTGAAGAAAAACAGGGGAAGACGTAATGTCTTCCCCTGTTTTAAAGATTAAAAGGGAACAATGAACGTTGAATTTAAAAATATTAATAAACATTTCGGACCAGTTCATGCTAATGTTGATATTAATCTTTCAATAAAAGGTGGATCAATTTTTGGAATTTTAGGTGAAAATGGTGCAGGAAAAAGCACTCTTATGAAAGTATTATCTGGATTTATTCAACCAGATTCTGGCGAAATTTTATTGGATGGTAAAGTAGTCACAATTGATTCTCCTGCCGATGCGATTAATTATGGGATAGGTATGTTGCATCAAGATCCATTGGATTTTCCCCCCATGCGACTGATTGAAAATTTTATTGTTGGTCAAAAAGGTGGTCTTGTTCCTTCATATAAAACTACAGTAAAAGAATTCAAAGAATTACAGAAAAAATTTGGTTTTGCTTTGGACCCAGAGGCGTATGTTGATACTTTGACTGTTGGAGAACGGCAACAATTAGAAATCCTGCGGTTATTGTGGATGGGGGCTAACGCTTTAATATTAGATGAACCGACAACTGGTATCAGTTCATTACAAAAAGAAAAATTATTTGCGGCACTTAAAATACTGGCGGAACAAGGAAAAACGATTATTTTCGTCTCTCACAAGTTGGAAGATGTGGAAGAGCTATGTTCAAGGGTAGCAATATTAAGAAAAGGCGTTTTAGTCGGTGAGGTTCCTGAGCCGTTTGATTCGGATGAATTAGTAGAGATGATGTTTGGAAAAGTAATAACTTTGGGAGAACGGAATAATTTATCTCAAGAGAAAGCCGTTTTAGCATTAGAAGATTTATTTATTGAACAATACCCACTTAGAATTGAAAATGTAAATTTCCAATTACGTGCCGGTGAAGTGATAGGTCTTGCAGGTATGGAAGGAAGCGGTCAGGATATCCTGTTAAGGGCATGTGTTGGTTTAATTAGGCCGATCTCTGGAAAAGTGATTGTAAAAGAGAAGGATCTTTCTAACAAGAACTATCTTGAATACATGGAAAATGGCGTATCTTTTTTACCGGCTTCCAGATTGGAAGAAGGCCTTGTTCCTGGCTTAACTCTGGCAGAGCATTTCACAATCGCAGGAGATGAAAAAAAAGGTCTATTTATCGATAAGGATTATTTCAAAGAAAAAGCTGAAAAAATGATTGATGAATATCATATCATCGGTCGTCCAGATTTAAATGTTGAATCATTATCCGGAGGAAATCAACAAAGGGCTGCATTATCACTGCTTAAGAATTCGTTATCCATCATTTTGTTGGAACATCCAACGCGTGGTTTGGATATCGAATCAGCCATTTATATGTGGGGTAAATTAAAAGAAAGATGTCAGCAAGGAACGTCAATCTTCTTTATTTCAGGTGATTTAGAGGAGATTTTGCAATATAGCGATCGAATTCTTGTGTTTTTCAGTGGCCATGTTTCAGCACCACTTGATGCTTCTACGACCACACTTGATCAATTAGGTCAATTAATCGGTGGAAAAGGTTGGGAACAGGTTTTTGACACAAAGGAAAAATTATGAATAAATCACGAACCCGCAGTATTTCATTGTTATTTCAATTGGGTGGGCTGGTATTTTCATTGTTATTTGTTTCCATCATTTTGATCTTGGTGAAGTCGCAACCACTGGAAGCATTTCGACTCATCTGGGAAGGTTCGACTGGAAATACCACCCGCATTTCCAGTGTTTTTGTTGTATGGGTACCTCTCCTTTTAGTAACCTGTGGTTTATTGGCCACGTTTACCGCAGGTTTATGGAATATTGGTATCGAAGGGCAAATAACCGTTGGTGCAATTTTTACAACGGGTGTCATGAGGCTATTTTTAGATTCTTCTCTTTCACCGGTATTAGTCATTACGATATCAATTCTGGCAGGTATGATAGGAGGAGCCATCTGGTCAGCACTGGCAGGTGTGCTTAAGACTTTTGGTGGTGTCAATGAAATTTTTGGGGGTTTGGGGTTAAATTTTATTGCGACTGCCCTGAACATTGGACTTATTTTTGGTGCCTGGAGTCGTCCAGGAGTAGCTTCCATGAGTGGAACTGAACCATTCCCGGAACAATTCTGGTTACCAACCTTCCAGGATTTTCGTGTAAGTATTTGGTCAATCGCCTTTGCTGTTATTGGCTTGGTCATTATTTACTTTATGCTCCAGGGGACACATTTCGGCTTACGTTTAAAAGCTGTCGGGAAAGGAATGAAATCCGCATTTCGTATGGGCATCCCAACATGGCAACACATGATGTTATCTTTTATTATTTGTGGATTATTTGCTGGGCTAGCTGGGGCTATACAGGTTACAGCTGTTTATCACCGGTTGATTCCTTCTATTTCCAGTGGTTATGGTTTTATGGGATTGATGATTGCAATGTTAATAAATTATCAAGCCATTTGGTTAGCTCCAATAGCGCTTTTCTTCGCAGCACTTAACATTGGTGGTATTCAATTACCGATTGTTCTCAAGCTCGATTCTTCATTAACCGGTGTGCTACAAGGAAGTTTGGTTTTGTTTGTGATGATATCTCAAGGTGTAAAACAAAAATTCTTAGGAAGGAAATAGGAGCAGCTATGGGAAATGATATTATTCTTTTCGGATTAGCAGGTGTAATCACTTCTGGTGCTCCTATTGTCATAGCTGTCATCGGAGAGACACTGACAGAACGAGCAGGTGTTATTAATTTGGCTCTTAATGGCGTGATTCTTTTATCCGCTATGATTGGTTTTTGGGTTGCGGTTGAGACGGATAGTTTGTTTTTCGGTTTCTTAGCTGGAATGATTGTAGGTGCTTTGGTAGCAACAATCGTTGCTTTTAGCAGCATTACCTTAAAACAATCACAGGTTGCTGTAGGTTTCATTTTGGCGATCACCTGTCGTGATCTGGCATATTTCTTAGGTAATCCAGTTATGGGTTCCCAGGGTCCAATTATGCTGTCAACCTCAATTCCGATATTAAAGGATATCCCAATTTTGGGAAGATTATTTTTCCAACAATCATTGATGACGTATATAAGTATTATCATGATTGGCATTGCCTGGTTCTGGATTTTTAAAACCCGTCCTGGTTTAATGCTGCAAGGGATTGGAGAGAAACCTGCCGCTGCATATGTAAGAGGTGCAAATGTCCTTAAAATGAGATACTTTTATACGATAATTGGAGGTGCGCTTGTTGGACTAGCCGGCCCCCTATACACATTAAGCGTGAAACCTGGCTGGAAAGGAACAATCACAGGACTCGATGGAATCGGATGGATTGTGTTGGCAATAACAATTTTCGGTGGTTGGAATCCCATACGGGCAGCATTCGGAGCATATTTGTTTGCCTTTTTACAATGGTTAGGTCTGGTTTTACAACCATACATGACATCAATTCCTTCACAGGTACTTCAGGTAGCACCATTTCCCTTGATGATTCTTGCATTATTATTTGTAAATATGGGGAATACTGAATGGATGGAGCGATTAATAGCCTCTTTACCAGACAAGGTGAGGTTAAGGGCATCTAAAATGTTAAGATCCATGCAATCACGTCAACCTGGCGCTCTGGGTACACCTTTTGAACGCCAATAGCTTTTAGATGTCACCAGGTGTTAACATAAGAATTCTGTGGATGAAGAACTTTTTTATTGTCAGACAACTTAGACAAATTAAGCCTTAATTATGCAATCAAGATATAATAGAACTATTCGTAGAAAAAATTCGTGTCATTTGAATTCAGGAAAATAATGAACAAATTCCTCGGTTACTCTTGTTCCATTTGTGGAACAGAATATGCTTGTACACAAGAATTTTATACCTGTCCAAAAGATGGTGGTAATCTGGATATTACCCTGGATTTCGCCTTTATTAAGAGAAAATACGAAGCTAGTGATATTACATCCAGGGAAGAAAATTATCTCTGGCGGTATTTACCTTTATTGCCGGTTTCTGATCCTGGATTTGAGGGAACCCCATTTCGAATGACTGGTGGAACACCAATTTACTCTCCAAATCAGTTAATGAGAGAGTTAAACATCAAGAATTTATGGATTAAAGATGAGGGAAAAAACCCTACCGCTTCACTTAAGGATCGCGCCAGTGCCGTGGTGATCGCCAGAGCAAAAGAGATTGGGTCAGAAGTTGTAGTGACTGCTTCAACAGGGAATGCAGGGGCTGCTCTGGCGGGTTTAGCTGCTGCTGTTGAACAAAAAGCCATAATATTTGCGCCAAGAACTGCTCCACCCGCAAAAATTGCTCAATTACTCGTTTATCGTGCAGAAGTGATCCTGGTCGATGGAAATTATGATTCTGCGTTTGATTTATCGGTTGAGGCAGCAAATGAATTTGGTTGGTATTGTCGAAATACAGGGTTTAACCCATTTACTTTAGAGGGTAAAAAGACTGCCGCATTTGAAATTTGGGAAGAAATTATTGTCAAGAAATCCATGGTCGACCGACCACTATCAATATTTGTCAGCGTGGGGGATGGAAATATTATTTCTGGAATTCACAAAGGATTTAAAGATTTAATTTCATTAGGTTGGTTAGACCATATGCCAAGGATCTTTGGTGTGCAATCGGAAGGCTCGGCAGCAATTGCCAATGCATTTAATCGAAAATCAGAAGAAATCATTCCGGTTAAAGCGGATACTATAGCCGACAGTATTTCTGTGGATTTACCTCGAGATGGGATCAGAGCGGTAAGAGCAGCATCACAAACGAAAGGTTCTTATCTTCTCGTGAGTGACCAACAGATTTTAAATGCAATATCTGAGCTTGGTAAAGTTGGGATTTTTTCTGAACCTGCTGGTGCAACTGCGTATGCAGGCTTGGTGACAGCAATTGAATCAGGTATGATCAAACCGCATGATCCAGTTTTGGTTATTAATACAGGGTCTGGGCTTAAGGATATAAAAGCTGCGATGATGGCAGTTAAGGAAGCACCTGTAATAGAACCAACGATGCAATCCTTGAAAAAATATCTTCAAGATAACAGAGAATAACCGTGGATAATTTACCAGTTTTTACAATTATTGCCCCCATATACAATGAATTAGAAAATTTGCCCATTCTTTACGATCGAATCACAGAAGTAATGGATAAGTCTGGACAATCCTGGGAATTGATTCTCGTGGATGATGGATCAACAGATGGTTCTACCGATGTGATTCGGGAAATTGCTACTCATGATGAGCGTATCAGACCCGTAATATTTGCCAGAAATTTTGGACATCAGATTGCAGTTACAGCTGGTTTGGATTTTAGTCGCGGGCAGGCTGTCGTCATTATTGACGCCGATTTACAGGATCCACCTGAGGTAATTCTTCAGATGATTGAGAAATGGCAAGAAGGTTATGAAGTTGTTTACGCAGTCAGATCAGATCGGGAAGGGGAAACATTCTTTAAGAAAGTCACTGCCTCCGTGTTTTACCGCCTGATTTTTAGAATCACAGACGTCAAAATCCCCCTGGATACTGGTGATTTTCGATTAATGGATCGAAAAGTTGTCACGGTGATGAATTCAATGCGCGAACATCATCGCTTCTTGCGAGGAATGTCAGCCTGGGTTGGGTTCAAACAAGTAGGAGTGACTTATAAACGCGCAGCTCGTCTTGCTGGCGAAACGAAATATCCTTTCAAGAAAATGATGAAATTGGCATTAACTGCCATTACAGGTTTTTCATATGTTCCATTGCAAATTGCTACTTATATGGGGTTCATCTCAGCTGGCATCAGTCTGATAGCAATTCCGGTTGTTATTTTGATGAGAATTCTTGGATCACAACAGTTTACAGGTCAGGCTACAACTTTAATTGCCGTCTTGTTTTTGGGGGGTGTCCAATTAATTTCCTTAGGGATATTAGGTGAATATATTGGACGAATATATGATGAGGTTAAAGGGCGACCACTTTATATTGTTAGTGAAGCACCTACTGATAACAAAAATTCAAAGGAATAGGAAGCTAATATGGCAAAAATAGATTTTTCAATAAACGAAGAAGCAAGAAATCGC
Organism: Anaerolineaceae bacterium; assembly: GCA_014860845.1. The sequence continues at coordinate 13,944 of JACZIY010000736.1, read as the reverse complement.
TCAGTTCAACGGGCACGAGAAAGAAACATCATTCTCCCAACTCTTGCACAACAACGAAATCCAGCTTCAGTTCCAGGCAAAATTAAAGAGGAATTGGCGAATATCGGATTATGGGATATTCATCCGAGAAATCTTTTCCGCATCACCTGGAAGAATGAGCCGAAAGATTTTGGTGGAAAATTTGGTGGGGTTAATTACATGGAATTACCATCATCCCTCACCGGTGTTAAAGCGCGAATTATAGTATTGGTTGGAAAATGGTTCCCAACCGGTGCCCACAAAGTAGGCGCCGCTTATGGTTGTCTGGTTCCCAGGTTGGTAACCGGTCAATTCGATCCGACTGTCCATAAAGCTGTTTGGCCATCCACTGGAAATTATTGTCGTGGTGGCGCATATGACTCCAAGCTATTAGCTTGTGATTCGATTGCAATCCTACCAGAAGAGATGAGCCAGGAAAGATTTGATTGGTTAAAGAATGTAGCCACTCAAGTGATCGCTACCCCTGGAAGCGAATCGAATGTTAAAGAAATATTTGATAAATGCTGGGAACTCAGACAATCTGGGGAACCTCTGGTCATCTTCAACCAATTCGAAGAGTTTGGTAACTATTTGTGGCATTATAGTGTCACCGGCCATGCCTTGGAAGAAATTCTTAAAGCGGAAATGAAACCCAATAGTAATTTTGCCGGATTCTGTGCGACCACAGGATCTGCAGGTACCATAGGTGTTGGAGATTATTTGAAACAATTATTCCCTACTTCGAAAATTGTTGCATCCGAAGCATTACAATGCCCGACATTATTGAATAATGGTTTTGGTGCCCACCGGATCGAAGGTATTGGTGATAAACATGTTCCATGGATTCATAATGTAAAGAACACCGACATGGTGACAGCCATAGATGATAATTCAGTGGTAAAAATTGTACGTTTATTTAATGAGCCTGAAGGAAAGCAATATTTAGCCAAGAAAGGCGTACCTGAACAAATCATCCAGAACCTGAAATTATTCGGTCATTCAGGAATTGCAAACATGTTGACCGCTATCAAATTTGCTAAATACTATGAACTGACAGAAGATGATATTGTGCTTGCAGTCTTAACTGATTCGGTTGAATTGTACGACTCGAGATTAGGCGAGTATCAACAACAATTTGGAGATTTTACCAGTCACAATGCTGCTGAAGTATATGCATCCGCACTCATGGGAGAATCAACTGATAACTTATTGGAATTAACTTATCAGGATCGGAAACGAGTTCACAATCTCAAATATTACACCTGGGTTGAACAACAAGGTAAGACATACAATGAAATTATGGACCAATGGTACGACAAAGATTATTGGACTGGATTCCAATCTCAATTAGAAGAAATTGATGAATATATTTCCGAATTCAATGATCGTGTTGATTTGTTGAAACAATACAATTAGAAATCAATAAATTTCTATAAACGGGGTTCTATGGCGCAAATTCATAGAACCCTTTTTATAAAATGAACTTAGTAAACAGGACATAAATGAATTCTTATCCAGCCGACACAGATCTTGTTCTCGTAGCTATCGTGCCAAATCCTAAAGACCTTGAGTTAGCCCGTTTACTGGGATGGTATCGGATCCCGGTTAAAAGTGCACCCAAAGTCATTGGTGTAGATTATCTGGCTTTTTACCAGACTGCAGCATTTGACGAACAAAATCGATGGCAGATTAAGTACATTTCCCCGGTTAAAGGACATGAATTGACGACCCGCTCACAATTGTTTCGAGACCAACTAGATCATCCACGGGCAAATGAAGAGTATTTCAAGATTCAAATTGGAGATTTAATCCTTCTTGACAAACCCATCCATGCGGATCGGTGGCGTAGAATCACGTTTTTCTATACCACTGGATTTTTGCTGAAAAAAGCATCTTCAGTGCGTGATCTGGTGGTGGAAGGTGAGGAGAGGGAAATCTTATGGAAATCTCTGAAGGAAAGAGCTGAAAAGATTGGGGAATATAATCAATCTGAAGAAAATTTTGAAACATTTGAAATTGATTTTTTGAAGATACTTTTGGAATGGGATAAAATCAAAGAAGATAATTAAATTTATAATTGAAGAAAAGATGAGGAAGAAATGAAAACGATTATACGGGGTGGAACAATTATTTCTGCATCGGATGAATGCAAAGCAGATATCCTGATTGATGGTGAAAAAATTGTGCAAATCGGAATAAATTTATCATTATCGGGTGTTGATCAAATCGTAGATGCTCAAGAGAAATTGATTCTTCCGGGTGGAATAGATGTTCACACTCATTTTGATCTTCCCATGTTTAATACTGTTTCTTCAGACGATCACTACACAGGACATAAGGCAGCTGCGTTTGGTGGAACAACTACAGTTCTCGATTTTGTTCCTCAAACTGGAAATGATCTGAAAAAAGATATTTCAGATTGGTTAAAAAAATCTGAACCGAAAGCAGCGATTGATTATGGCTTTCATATGAATATTTCCATATTCAACTCAGAGGTTGCTGAACAGATTCCTTCATTAATTGACTTAGGGATTACCTCATTAAAAGTATTTACTGCTTACAACTCCACTTTACGGTTGCAGGATGCTGATATTTTTAAAGTAATGCGCATAGCAAAAGAACATGGGTTTTTGACCATGCTACATGCAGAAAATGGAGATATCATTGAAATTCTTGTTCAGGAAGCTCTAGCAGCCGGACATACTACGCCTGAATGGCATGCTTATACAAGGCCAGCATGGGGGGCAGTGGAAGCGGTTGTCAGAGGTATTTCCCTATCTGCCCATACAGATGCGCCATTGTATATCGTACATATGAACGCTGGAGGAGAGGTTGATCAGTTGGCGTATGGAAGAGATTTAGGTATCCCGGTTATGGGAGAAACTTGCCCTCAGTATCTATTTTTTACGGTCGAAAATCTCAAGCAGCCGGATGGCGCTAAATGGATCTGTTCACCTCCCATGCGTTATGAAGAGGATAATCAACGGGTGTGGCAAGGAATTATAGATGGGACGATCCAGGTTTTGGGGACAGACCATTGCTCATTTTTCTACGATGGAACAAAACCTATCCTTTATGAGGGAAAGGAAGTTCAGATACCAGGCAAGGAATTGGGGAAAGATGACTTTACCAAAATTCCAAACGGTTTACCTGGTGTAGGTGATCGATTACCCATATTCTGGACGGAAGGCGTTGCAAAGGGCAGAATCACTCCCCATCAATTTGTGGCTCTAACATCCACCAATCCAGCCAAAATTTTTGGTCTATACCCTCAAAAAGGAGTAATTCAACCTGGGAGTGACGCAGATATCGTGATTTGGGATCCGAAGATGAAATTAATATACGGACGCGAACGGTCTCACCAGCGCACAGATTACAATCTCTATGAGGAATGGGAATTAGAAGGATTTCCTGAAAAAGTTTTCTTAAGAGGAAATTGTCTGGTTGATGGTAAAGATTGGTCAGGAAAAGCAGGAAGCGGAAAATTCATCCGGCGTAAACCATTTTCTTCAATTATTTAATTTGAATATATGATAACTCTTATACCTGTTGGTTTAAATCTATTTGCTGCATTACTCATCTTGGTTCTATCCAGAATTAAAGCAAATATCGGTCGAGTATGGCTTATTGCGGCAATTTTGTCTCTCACCAATTGGGGGATTATTTTAGGTTTAAAATGGCTTTACCCTTTACAAATCAAATTCACTGAGTGGTTTCCAATTGGTGAAATCTCTCAAAGGGATATCATCCTTCAATTAGATTCGGTATCATGGCCTTTATTGCTTGCTTTATGTGCTGTGCAGACGGCTGTGATCATTACAGATTCGTCTCGCCTAGATGAAATTCCATCCTCAGATATTTGGTCAGGTTTATTTCTTGTCTATTCAGTTGGATTTCTGGCGGTATTACCCAATAGCATTATTGCAATTCTTTTAGTTTGGGCATTAGTCGATGTGATTGAATTTATCATACTTATTCGGAATGTAACTTCTGAACAAAAAATTAATGAAATAGTTGTATCTTCCGCTGTAAAAGTTCTCGGCTTGTTTATTTTTATTCTTGGTTTATTAATCAGTTACGAACAGGGAAACCCGCTGAAGATTGGTCAGGATGCAAATTCCATAGGTTTTATCATTTTAATTGCTGTTGGTTTACGATTGGGGGTTATTCCATTCAACTTACCCTTTGTGAGTGGTTCACCCATTCGACGAGGTCTGGGTAATTCTATAAGAATGGTAAGTGTCGCAACATCAATGATTGTTCTATTGCGGTTGCCTATAGGAATCTTTGATGAAAGAGTACAGGGCATTTTTCTTACTTTGACGGTCGTGGGTATATTGTTTGGTGCAATTATGTGGTATGGATCGTCGTCTGAATTGGAGGGACGCCCTTATTGGATTGTGACAATGGCTGGCCTGGCAATCTATTCCTCCATTAATGGTAACCAATTTGCTACTCTGGTCTGGTCTTTAGCATTAATTTTATGTGGGTCAGTTTTATTTTTGTATTCAACCAGAAGCAGAAAATTAACTGTTATCCCTTTACTCGCGATTGTTGGTTTATCTGGTTTACCTTTCACGCCATCGGCGATCGGTTGGCAAGGAATTATTATTTCCGGTGAATTATTCCGTAATTTATTAATGATTTTTTCAGTCTCCATCATCATTCTGGGTTATCTTCGACATGCAACCATTACTGACACATTATTAACTCAAAAAGAAAAATGGACTTGGTTGACATATCCATTGGGGTTATTCATTTTGATCCTATCACATTGGTTAATCTTCCTTATCAGTGACCTTAGGTGGTACCTTTCAGGGATATTGTATGCAAGTATTGCAGCTTTTCTCTTGCCATTGATCCTTTATTTTTTGATTCGAAAATTTTTGAGAGAATCAGAGTATTCAGATTTTTTACAAAGAATTCTGAAACCGATCGGAAATTTCATTATAAGATTATTAAGTTTTCGTTGGGTTTATAATCAAATTTGGTCTTTCCTGGGCATGTTCCAACGTATTGTCAACGTGTTTACGAATATCCTTGAAGGTCAAGGTGGTATTGTCTGGGTCATTGTTTTTCTAATCATGCTGATTACTCTGATAACCTCCGGAGATCTATCTTAGTATGAGCTCCCTGATCGATATTCTCCCGGTTCTTTTAGCAGGGCTGTCATCCTTGATCCTGTTCATTAATAAAAAATGGCGTTGGAATATCCTTGCAATGGCTGTCATTTATGTGTCAGTCTTCTGGATGGTGCTGCAAGTTTGGTCAACAGGATTGGCAGTTGTAAAATTAATTGCAGGTTGGATGGCTGGTGCGATTCTTGGTTCAGCAGTAAAGGAAGATTCCGCATTATTGGTTGAAGACAATAAAGTAGAACAAAGATTTAAATTTGTAATCGTCATTATTATCTGGATTTTTAGTTTTTCCATAATGCAAAGTTTAAAAATAAAATTACCAATACCTGATTCGCTGTTATGGGGAGGTGTGCTCCTTATCATTATGGGCATTTTGCAAATTGGGATGTCCATCAGACCGGTACGAATTATATTTGGACTATTAACAGCTTTCTCCGGCTTTGAGGTTCTTTATGCTGGCGTAGAACAATCAGTTTTAGTGGCAGGATTTCTGGTTATTATTACATTAGGTATCGCTTTGGTTGGAGTCCTTTTTATTCAACAAGAAGAAGGAGAAATCGTTTGAGCGCACCATTAATCTGGATTGGCATACCATTGATTTTTTCTTTATTGCTTTTCTTTATAAGGGGAAATCGATTATTAACTTTATTAATCGGTGGTGGAATCAGTGCGTTTTTAGCTTTATTGGCATTAACTTTTAAAATAGAAAGTGTATTTCCTCTTGGTCCCATATCATTGGAAATCTCATCTACATTTACAATACTTGGTAGAAATTTTGTTATAACGGATAGTGAACGCTTGATCGTTGCACTTATGTATTCAATGTGCGCATTTTGGATTTTCGGCTCCAGAATTTCCGGGACTAATAGTTTCTTTGTCCCTAATGTACTAGTAATAATTACTCTGTTCGTTGCTGCATTATCGGTACAACCTTTTTTATATGCAGCCTTAATTATAGAAATCGCAGTTCTCATCAGTATCCCAATATTTTTTCAGCGAGGTCAACCAGTCAAGCAGGGTATTATTAGATATCTGGTATTTCAAACACTGGCGGTTCCATTTATTTTATTCGCTGGTTGGGGATTCGAAGTCGCACCATCCAGTGTGGATAGTCAGGCTGCATATTATCAAGCAGGAGTTTTGTTAGCCATTGGCTTAGGTTTGTGGCTGGCTATTTTTCCATTTCACACCTGGGTACCATTATTGGCAAGGGACGGTCATCCATATTCTGCTGGATTCATTTTCAGTATGATTCCTACAACCATATTCATATTTTTCCTGGATTTTTTTAATACTTTTAGCTGGCTGAGAGAAGAGACACTATTTTTAACAATAAGCCAGATTTTAGGTATAGTAATGATTGTTTTAGGAGGGCTTTTTGCTGCATTTCAGCGTGAATTAACAAGATTAGTTGGATATGGGGTTATGGTCGAAATAGGATTTTCTTTATTGGCAATAAGTTTGAATCAGGTTATTGGATGGCAATCCTACATATTAATATTGATTCCAAGAATTATTGGAATTGCGATCTGTACATTAGCTATTTCGATATGGAAAAATAAAGAATTAAATATGGATTTTGATTCATTTCACATTGAGTATTATAAATCTACATTTGCCATTCTTGGATTTCTCGTTGGATGGTTCACTTTATCCGGTCTTCCATTATTACCTGGCTTCCCAACAAAATTACCCATATTAATTGGATTGAGTCAGCTAACAATTACTCCATTAATTTTTGTATCCCTTGGCCTTTTTGGATTATTTGTTGCTGGATTCAGGTTTTTGGCTATCATCTTCTCTGCTCGTCATAATGAAGGCGAAATCGAATCCGAATCAATATTACAAAAGATATTTTTTTCAATTGGTATAGTTTTATTAATCATCATGGGAATTTTCCCGAGTGTAGTCTTGAATCCATTTTTGGATATATTATCCGCCTTTGCTAACTTAATATGAAAAACGTCAACAGTTTTTCTGAATGGTATAATTTTTGCAATACAAAGCTAGAAGATCCTTATGGAGCAAATAGATGGATTTTGAACAATTACTCAAACGTGTAGAATGGTTAGATGAAGAACGCAGAAAAGATAAGTTAATCATTGCGTCTTTAGATGATCGATTACGAAAAGTTGAAGGAAACAATACGTCGCTCCTTCAAGATATCCGTGAAATTTCAAACGAGTTAAATCGATTAAAAACAATCTCATCCAGGTTTGAAACAGTTGATGCTGCAATTTCCCAAATTAGGGTTGAATATATCAGAGCGGTTGAAAGCATTGAAAAACAAAGAACTGAAAAAGACAGAGAGATAGAAAAAATCAGGTTAGCGGATCAGGAATCATTGAATGCTTCAGTCGCTGGTATTCGCAAATCTTTAGAAGTTTTGCCAGAAATGAAAAAAGACATTAAAGCACGTGAAGAAGAAGAACACAGATTAATCAAGTTGATCGGTGAATTTGATAAAAAGATTTTGGAGATTAAGCGATCTGATGAGGAATATCGCCGCGCCCATAAGATTCTAGAGGAAAATGTCCGCCAGGATTCGAAAAGGATACTTGATTTACAGGGTGAAATTTCTTCAACCCGCAAAAGGATTGAAGAGCAAAGAGGGAAAATAGATTTAGCGACTGAAAATTTACGGAAAATAGAAATGCGTCAAAATGAAATATTAAATTCTGAAACTGAACGAAAACAATCCCAGGTAGCTTTTATCGAAAAAAATAATATGTTACAGGTAGAGCGAGATCGGGTCTGGAAAGAATGGCAGTCTCAATTTGTTGTAATCAGTGGACAAGCAATCAACCTTGATGAGCAATTGCAGACTTTAGATGCAACACAGAGAGCAATACGACATTCGCAAACAGCTTTTGAGGAGATAACGCAAAAATTTGAGCGACGAATTAATGAAATTACCGAAATGCAACGTCTGGTAGAAGATCGGATGCGTCAGGATTGGATATCATTTAAGGCAGATGATCAAAAACGTTGGTCAAATTACATGATATCCCAAGAAGAACAATATCAAGAGTCGACTCGTATTTTTGAAAAATTTGAAAACAGGTTATTGCAGTTAGAGGAAATTTCTCAAGAGATAAATGATTTGACCACTCAAATTGTTCAATCTAATGAGAGATCTTTACAATCGTTATTTAAATTTATCAAAGAGATAAATGAAGATTTTACTGATAATTTTGATACAAAGAGATCTTAAATAATGTATGTCATTGGCACTGCAGGCCATGTCGACCATGGAAAATCGACTTTAATTAAAGCACTTACAGGTATCCACCCAGATCGACTTAAAGAAGAAAAATTAAGGCAAATGACGATAGATCTGGGATTTGCCTGGCTGAAATTACCCAATGGAGAAGAATTAGGAATTGTTGACGTTCCAGGCCATAGAGATTTTATAGAAAACATGTTGTCCGGTGTTGGAGGAATTGATGCTGCTCTATTCATCATTGCTGCGGATGAAGGAGTGATGCCACAGACAAAAGAACACCTGGCAATTTTGGATTTATTGCAGGTAAAAAATGGAATAATTGTACTGACGAAAATCGATTTGGTTAATGATCCTGATTGGCTTGACCTGGTTGAGATGGATATTCGCGATGCTACAAAAAACACTGTTCTTGAACATGCGAGGGTAGTACGAGTTTCATCTCATACAAAAGCCGGTATTGATCAATTAATTAATACTTTAGAAGAATTATTAGCAACAGTTGAACCTAAACCTGACTTTGGGAGAGCACGGTTGCCAATCGACAGGGTGTTTTCGATCACGGGTTTTGGAACAATCGTGACAGGTACACTTTTAGATGGGAGTTTACAGGTTGGTCAGGAAATAGAATTGTTACCGGGTGGAAATAAAGTTCGGATCCGAGGATTACAAACACACAAGAAGAATGAGCAGATTGCTTCCCCGGGAAGTAGAACTGCGGTAAACCTCTCAGGCATCAATGTGGATGAAATCCAACGTGGTCAGGTTCTGGCAAGTGTGAACAAATATCAACCCACCCAACGATTTGATGCGGATTTAAGAATATTATCTTCTTCCAGTTTTTCAGTAAAACATAATCAGACTGTAAAGTTATTTATTGGAGCTTCAGAAGTATTATCCAGAATACGCGTTTTAGGAAAAGATGAAATCAAACCCGGAGAAAATGGCTGGGTGCAAGTTGAACCGGTACTACCTATTGTTGGTATTCGTGGGGATCGATTTATAATCCGTGTACCTTCACCCGGTGAAACCATTGGTGGGGGAATGATTGTTAATCCAAATCCTTCTCGAAGACACAAGAGGTATTCACAGGACGTCATCAAACAACTGGAAGCATATATGCAAGGTACCCCAGATGAAATTTTCCTTCAGGCAATTCAGGATGTAGGGGTCGGTACTTTTGATGCTGTATCAAAAAAAGCGAAATTAGAGCAATCCGTGATTAAAGATTTCTGGAAAAATCTCATTGAGGATAAACAGATTTTTCAATTAGAAAAAGGGGATGTATTTAATAAACCGAATATAACCATATGTTCGTCAATCTGGTTTAATGACAAAAAAAATAAGACCTCTTTACTGTTGGAGAATTATCATAACCAATTCAATTTACGAACGGGTATACCAAAAGAAGAGTTAAAAAGTAGGTTGAAATTGGAGCAATCGGTATTCATTGCTGTTCTTAATTTATTTCAGGAGCTTAATTTTGTCCAGTTCCATGGAAATTTTATCCGTTTGAATGATTTTGTCCCAAACCTTACCCCTTCCCAGGATAAGGCTAAACTTGCGATTATTACAACATTTTCGGATTCTCCGTATTCTACACCGAGCGTAAAAGAAATCAACGAGTTATATGGTGAGGAAATCATCAATTATTTACATGCTGAAAATTTTCTCATCTCTGTCGGAAATGATGTGGCTTTCTTGAAAAAAACTTACCTTGAAATGGAAAAATGGGTTATCGATAAAATCGAACGTTCAGGCTCCTTGACTGTAGCTGAATTCAGAGATAAGTTTCAAACATCCAGAAAATATGCTTTAGCATTGTTAGAACATCTCGATGCAAAAGGAACCACGATTCGTGATGGTGATTATCGAAAATTACGCCAGATTCGGAAATAGCACACATGAGATTATTTAGATGTAGAAAATTAGACGTTGACAGCTTTTGATGAAGCCTGTATAATATCTCACGCTAACCCCAGCCAAAGCTGGGGTAAATAAATGTAAATCCAGCTTCCCCATATTTCGGCGTCATAAGTTCGCGGGATCCATGGTGAAGTGAAGATGGAGAGAGATAAATGAAGTACGCAATTGTCGAAAGTGGCGGCAAACAATACAAGGCCGTCGAAGGGACCGCATTAGAAGTGGATCTCTTGCCCGTAGAAGTTGGCGAACAGGTTGATTTGGATCAGGTATTACTGTTTGTTGATGGTGATGAGGTAAAGGTCGGCGCTCCAGAATTGAATGGAGCAAAAGTGAAAACAACAGTTGTTTCCCATATCAAGGGTCCAAAGATTGTTGTCTTTAAGTATCGACCCAAGAAACGCATTCGGGTAAAGACCGGCCATCGCCAACAATACACCCGTTTGATGGTTAATTCGATTGAGTTGGAGTAGGTATTATGGCACATAAAAAAGGTGGCGGATCAAGTCGCAATGGTCGTGATAGCAATGCACAACGACTTGGCGTTAAAAGATATGCTGGTCAGAAAGTAATTTCTGGAAACATCCTTGTACGGCAGCGTGGAACACGCATTAAACCCGGACAAAATGTTGGTCGTGGTAGTGATGATACATTATTTGCAACAATTGATGGTGTCGTTGTTTTTGAGTCTCTACCGGATGGCCGCAAGCGTGTAAATGTTCTACCCGCTGAAGCTCAGCTTTAAATTCTGTTACCCGTTTTTTCGCACAAGAACAAACGGAAGTGGCATTTATTAGGAAGGTCTAAGACAATGAAAAAAGAAATTCATCCGAAATATTATCCGGATGCAGTAGTAACCTGCGCTTGTGGAAACACATGGAAAACTGGCTCAACTCGTAAAGAGATTAAGACAGAAGTTTGTTCAGCATGTCATCCATTCTTCACTGGTCAGCAACAACGAATTATTGACATTGAAGGTCAGGTTGATCGCTTCTACAAACGATTACAAGCTCGACAAGAGTACATCGAAACCAAAAAGGAACGTGAAGAATCCAAAACTTCTTTGGATCGCCCTGTTTCCGAATTGGAATTAGGGAATCGCGCAACCGATGCTTTACTTAAAGCCGAGTTAACAAACGTTGGTCAGATTTTTGAATTACTTCAAAAAGGTGACGAAGCTTTATTAGCTGTCGATGGTTTTGGTCGAAAATCTTTAATAGATCTGAAGAAACGATTACGAGCACTTGGTTACGAAGTACCTGAAACTACCAAGTAATCAGAAAATAAGTTTACTTAAAGCAGCCCTGTAAAGGCTGCTTTTTTATTTCTTGGATAAAATATGTATATGACATTATTATAAGTGAGGTATTAATGAAGCATCAAAACGGAACTCTGGAAGTAATTTGTGGATCAATGTTCTGTGGAAAGACAGAGGAATTAATTCGCAGATTGAGAAGGGCAGAAATAGCCCGTCAGAAAGTCCAGGTATTCAAACCAATTATTGATACACGTTATCAGGTAGCAAAAGTTGCATCCCATAGTGGTGCGGCTTACGAAGCTCTTCCAATTGAAAAATCATCGCAAATTCTTGAGAAACTCAATCAAGATACTACTGTAGTAGGGATTGATGAGGTTCAATTTTTTGATGCGGATATCCTCGATATTATTCAAAAATTGGTTAATGATGAAAAAAGAGTCATTTGTGCAGGTTTGGATACAGATTTTCGGGGAGAGCCTTTCGGTGTTGTGCCGACATTAATGGCTATCGCTGAACATGTCGATAAATTGCAAGCTATCTGTATGGTGTGTGGGGAACAAGCTTCACGAACTCAAAGACTGGTGAATGGAAAACCTGCTTTTTACGATGACCCAATTATAATTGTGGGTGCATCAGAAATGTATGAAGCACGTTGTCGGTCTCACCATAAAGTCCCCAGGAAATAATGAGGTTTAAATGGAAAGTTACCAGGAATTTTTATCTGAAATTTTGATTTCTGAAGAAAGCTTGAAAAGTCGAGTTAAAGAATTGGGGGAACAGATATCAAAAGATTATGCAAATTCATCCAGTCTGGTCCTCATATGCATTTTAAGAGGAGGCGTGATGTTTCTGACCGACTTGATGAGAGCGATAAGATTACCACATGCCATCGAATTTATGGCTGTTGAGTCTTATGGGACTGGTTCACGCGAATCAAGTGGGCAGGTTCGAATTTCTCATGACCTCAATACAGATATACATGGACGGGATGTGATTCTTGTCGAAGATATCATCGATAGTGGACATACTTTAACCTCGGTGTTGGAATTGCTTTCATCCCGAAAACCCAGGAGTTTGCAGGTCTGTACATTATTAGATAAATTTGAAAGAAGAGAAAAAGAAGTTTTTGTTAAATATGTGGGATTCCCGATTGCAAATAAATTTGTTTTTGGTTACGGATTGGATTTGGATGATCTGTATAGAAACCTGCCATTTGTAGGTGTTGTTAATGAAGAGAAGTATAAACTTATAAAGTCAAAACAAAACGAATAATGACCGTTCAATTTGATTCCGAAACAGAAACAATATTTTCTGCGTTATTAATGAATTTAAGTTCTGATAACAAAGTGTATATGGTAGGAGGAATGGTACGAGATATTCTTACGAGTCGTCCTGTTCATGATATCGATTTATCTTTTTGTGGGAACGTGCGGGATTATGCAAAGAGGGTGGCTGATTATTTGGAAGCTTCTTTTTTTATGCTTAATCAGAGGTATCAAACTGCCAGAATAATCTATAAATCCCGAACCGGAAAAAAACGATGGATCGATATTGTGGCCACTCGTGAGAATGACATTCTGGAAGACCTTTCATTCCGAGACTTTACCGTTAATGCAATCGCCATTGACCTGCAAGATCGAACAAAAATAATTGACCCTTTAAATGGGGCGATGGATCTCAATAGAAAAATATTGCGATTATGTAAACCAGACAGTTTGGAAAGTGATCCAGTTCGCATTTTGCGGGCTATACGTCTATCCGTTCAATTTGAGTGGAAAATTTTATCTGAAACAGTTAATGCCATAAAATCGTCTGCATCAAAATTGTCTGGTGTTTCTATAGAACGCAAAAGAGATGAATTATTTCGAATCTTTGATCTCCCAAATTCCTTTACAGCCATACGTATTCTTGCTCATCTTGATCTTATAAAATATTCTATTCCCGGATTCAATAGAGAGGCAAAAAAAGAATCAACCTTATTATTGGAGCATTCCATTGCCAGTATTCAAAAATTCTCCCAATTCGATCGACTGATTATCGGGGAATATTGCGCAGAAGGAGCGATGGATTTTCGACAGGGAGAATTGGTGTTGAGTCTGGGCCGATTTCGCAATCCATTAGCTGTCTATTTTCGATCCAATATTCATCAAGATAGAAGCCTGAAATCATTAATAATTTTTTGCATATTGTTTTATGTAATCATTCAAAACAAATTACCATCTCAAATTGAACAAAATAATCAAGATCCAGAACTTGAAAATTTAGAAAAACTGTCAGAAAAAGCTGCCAAAGAACTGGCTCTATCTTCTTCAGAAAAGAAATGGATTTATGATTTTTTTGTGGGAATTGGAATGATTGAAAGCATAATTCAGCAGGATACTTAT
>JACZIY010000735.1 GCA_014860845.1 Anaerolineaceae bacterium | reverse complement strand
CTATATGTTCCTACTAAAATCAATTATTTAATACTAGAATATATGTTCTGTATAAAATTATTACAAAGTGTTGGATCCACTGATTAGCATACAAAAAACATGGAAGTACAAACCTCCCTCCCCTATTCCTTCAAATGTGTAACCACGGTTACGAATTTTGCCACCATTCTGGGGGAAATTCCAGCTTCCAATCATAACGTGGACTTTTGGATGGTTTTTTATATTTGGAAATATCAATCAGTCCAGAAGCGTAAGCTTCCATAAAGCGATGCAAGGCCAACGTCACCAATTGGCTGGCAGGTAAAGAAAGAGATTCAGCCAGATCAAAGACCGCCTGCTTGAGTTGAGGGGGAAGATCGTATGTGACCCGCTGATCCCGACGGGCTCGGATTTTGGCTCTTTCTTTCGCTTTCCTTTCACGCTCACGGCGGGGCAATCGAGCTTCGGCCTGTTTGTTCTCCATCCCTGCCAATAAATCTGCAACCGCTGGATCCAGAATTGGTCTGCGTTGTAAATTCCGATTAGCCATCAATCACCTCCAATAGACGATCGACAATCTGAATATAGCCACCTACCTGATTTTTACCGTCCTGGTAACCGGTCATGGCTGGACTGTTAGGAGAATATTCCCATAAAGTTTTTCCATATGCGGATGATTCGCGTACGCGTGTATCCTGTGGTATGGGTGGTAATACCTTATTGCCGAATGCATGTACGATATCTTGAAATTGAGTGACCGTTTCACGGGTGGTCCGATCAAAAAATGTCGGTAATATCGAATAACCAGCAAATTGATGTCCCCGTTGAGATATTTCACCCATGGTTAACAATATTTCCTTAACGCCATCGACAGCCATGGCGTCTGGTCGAGTTGGGATCAAAACCCAATCGCTGGCAACCAACCCATTGATATGTAATACATCCAGGGATGGTGCCATATCCAATAAAATTACATCATATTCTGAATTTCTTAATCGATCAAAAAGTAGGGTCTCGCGAAAATCCATTAACGTGATGTGTCGTTTGACAGTTTCCGTGCGTTTATCGCTGGATAATATGTCCAATTCAGGTCTGACATTCTGAACGACTTCCATAAGAGGCTCATCCATTACCAGCCAACGATATAGACCAGGTGTTTTTTCCACACCAAATGAAAATGCAATATGACCTTGAGGATCAAGATCGATCAATAATGTCTTTTTATGATGTTGGGAAAATCCGCTGGCAAGTGTAACCGCGGTAGTCGTTTTTCCAACACCTCCTTTTTGATTTGCAAGGGAAATGATGAACATGCTTGAGGTGAACTCCTTTGATGATGAAGAAATCCGTAACAACGAGTCACTAAGGGGTGACCCTGTTAATTGTACCCTTGATTTTGTCCAAATGTCAAGAGGCGACCCTAAGGGTATACCCTGTGAACTGGACAGTGTATACCCTTTGTTCAAATAAGTCAATTTTCAGAGGTTTTAAGTGATAAAAGGTGTATTTATTCAAATATCCCAAAGTCTCACATTTTATCGAGATTTAGTCTTTATGAATTTTGCGGGAAAATACTATATTTTTACGAGATAATTAATTAATACAGAGTTAGACATTATTGATATTCGTGAAGGAAAGTTTTAGGGTGACTTTTGTTAAATTTTGAGCCATCATTTGAACTGGTATAAATAAAAACACCACTGTGTTTAATCTGATTCGTAACCACGGTTACGAATCACGGTTGAACAAGCAGCGAAGAGGGAATTCTGATCAAGAAATCGCTGAAAAAATTATCTTCTTTTTAACCTGGCTTGAATTAATGTCAATAATTCCGATAGGATTTCAGCTGCATTTTCTGCCTGACCGTTTACGAACAGGTCGTCGGCGAGTGAATCCAATATTTCGGATTGTTCCAGATGATCAATGCTGCGAAAGACTTTTGTAAATTTCCGTAGGGTGCGATAGGCATTTTTCTGTGGTGTTGAAGGGGTGCGTGGAGAGCTCTCTTTTTTGTATTCTGATGTGGATTTATCATTGAGTGCCTGATCAGCGATTTCTTCCGAAGTCAGGCTGTTTTGAATGCTCTGATGGATTAATGTATCCCAATTTACCTGTGGTTGGCTGAGGATTTCCCTCAATACACGTTCTGGTAAGCGAAATCGGTCTGCCATTTCGAGTAAATTACTGGGTAACTGCAGGATGTTTAATAATTGCACCATTCTGGGGCGGGTTAATTGCATGATCGGGGTAATGCGGTCCCATAATCCTGCTGGCATCCGCTGAGCACGTGCCAAACGAAAATAATCATAGTCATCCGGCACTTTGCTGTCCGGCAAAATGGCTAACTCTGCCAGGATTAATGCGGCTACTTCACAGGCCTGTTCAACGGCAGACGGAGATTCCGCATGGCGGTTCTCCAATACCTGACGTTGCCGGGTTGGATTTTCAACCACTTCCACGCGTAGAAGTGGTTCTTCATTAATATGATTAGCGCTGATCTGCAAACAGGCTGCCCAGAAGCGACGTTCGCCGGTTTCGATGAAGAAAACAAAATTTCCATTGGGGTCATTATCCCAGGAGCCTGTAATCGCTTTTATCTGACCGTGTTCATCAAAGGAGTTACCCAGTGACAGGAGACGTTCCACCTCGGCTTTGACTCCACTATCATGTTGGGCGTATTTTAGCCATTCAGTGGCGGCCTGATAACAATCTATTTCTCCTGAGTAAAAGGATTGACGGATGTGCATGGGTAATAAACGGCGTGGTTGGAAACGATCAGGCATCATTTCGCTGGGTTTTAACCGTTCAATACGCTCAATATCGCGGGTAACCTTCTCGGATTTATGAACTGACTTCAGGTTAGAAATCGGTTTTTCTTCGGTTGACGGAAAATCTTCAAATGCGTTAAATCTCTTTTTCTTACTGGGTACCATTTTTCCTCCTTACCATGATTGATTAGGTAAGTGTTCGTTGAAATACAGTTTCGACCAGATCGCCATATTCTTTGGTGGCGCGTGAACTGGAAGCAAGTTGACCGGGTTGACGCTGTCTAGGAGGTTTGTATGTAAAAATATCCATATGGCTGGAATGTGCATATGCCAGATCGGATGCCTTGTGAATTGGTCCGAGAAGCTGATGAGGATAGCGTTGTTCCAATTGTTCCAGAATCTCCCGGACTTCAATGCGTTGTTCCTCGCATATGGTAGGCAAATATCCCAGGATATTGATCTCTGGGTTGAAGTGCAAACGCACCTGTTCTATGGTATTCTGCAACTCACGCAATCCGGATACACCCAGGTAGCTGGGTTCAACAGGAATGATAATATGGTCAGCAGCAACCAGCGCATTCACCAGCAGATCTCCGGTATTGGGTGGGGTATCGATAATAATGAAAGCAAACTGATTACCGACCTGTCGTAAAACCTGATTAAGGCGTGATTCATTTGCCATTAATGTTGGTAATACCCGGGCGGCATCCACCATGGCAGCCCGATTGGATGGCACCACATACAGATTGGGATGATGTACCGAGATACGCAACAATCTTTGAATAGAAGGAGGAGGGGATTCCACCAGAAGGGCAGACAGGGATTGCTGGGGGGGAGCGTCATGTTCTCCATAAGCTGTGGCCAATAGAGCATGACCCTGTGGATCCATGTCGATTAATAGGACTCTGTTATTGATCCCAGGTTGATCTGCCAGATATAAGGAAAGTCCCGCAGCAAGATTTACGGCTGTAGTTGTCTTCCCTACGCCACCTTTTTCATTTGCTATTGTGATAATGACTGCCATAATCCCTCTTTCTGGATATAATTAGCGTAATTCTCTTCAGAATTCATTTAATTACTTTATTTACATCAATTTTAAGTATATTAGCATATATTAAGGTCAATTTCAACTTAATTACGTTAATTAATTAGTATTTAGGGTAAAATAACGATAATTCTCTTGATTTTTTCCAAAATTAATGCAATAATAGGCGCAGGTTAATTGGAGGTCTATATGTTCAACTCATTGAACGATGAAGAGTGGCGAGTTGCAAGAATGGAGCGGTTAGGTCTCAAAGAAGATCCTTTCAAATTGTCCGCCGATCCACGCTATTTATACCTGGGACCTGAACATCTGGCAGTCTACCGGCAGGCACAGGGGGTTGTATCCCGGCGCCGGGGGTTGGCTCTCTTCTCGGGTGACATGGGTATGGGTAAAAGTTCATTGGCTCGGCGTATTTATGATTTGTATGCGGCTGAAGATTCGGTGGTTATCAGTTATATTCATACGGCTTCCTTTAAATCAGGTATGGATGCTGCCCGACAAATATCCCTGTCACTTGGTCTTCCAACACAACGAAGTTTTCAACGCCAAATGGATACATTAGAACGTTTAATGGCTGATGAATACACCCGCAACCGCAATGTAGTAATTATACTGGATGATGCCCAGATGATGGAGCCGGAAGCACTTGAGGTTTTGCACCGGCTCTATAATTTTGATTATGATTCCAAAGTGGTACAGATACTGGCATTTGGCCAGCGTGAAATGAACAGTCTCTTCGAAACAAACAAAGCTGTAAACGCTCGCGTTTTTGTTCGCCTGGCATTACCACCATTAACTTTATCCAGTTCATTGCAAATGGTACTCTTCCGGTTAAATGTCGCCGGCAGAAGTGAACCATTTATTGATGATGATGCTTTTGAATTGTTGTACGAGCGTTCACAAGGTGTTCCGCGAGAAATCATTCGGTATTGTGCCTTGGCTACTGATTTAGTACTGCAATCCGATGTTTCCACAATCACAATCGATATCGTAAGAGAGGTAGTAGCATATGAAGCATGATTCCCACTCCATATCCAGTAATGCCTGGGTCCAACTCTATCAGGCTCGCAGGATCACATCTGATCCGCAGTCGCGTCCACCTGGGAGACCGCCGTCATTGGTTCCCAGGCATAAAGTTGGATTAACCCTCTCGAAGGGGGAAATGGCTGAACTTACCAGATGGCAAACCCGTCTGGCGAAAATGTTAGGCCGCAAAATCTCGTTAGGGGAGACGGTTGGCATCATATCACGAATTTGTAGTGCACGTTTACAGCTCGTACCCGGCGAAAAAGCGCGCAATCTGGAAGAACTGGTTCAAATGTTGATCAGTGCTGAATAGATTTTTCTACCAAAAATATACTTAATTAACGGAAGAAATAATTATCAAAAATTCATGAACAAATTTTCGTGTAGATTAATAGAAATGGAGGTAAGTAGGTGAATATAGCAGGTGTCCAGGCGTGTAAACTGCTTGAATTTGAAGGAGAAGTTCATTTAATCCAATTGAATTTCGTCAATCCTTTGACATTTGCTGGAATAGATATACGAATAGGTGGAAGGGATTCTTAAGGATTCAAGATGGAAACCAAAATAGGTAGTTCAGATCACAATGAAGCCTGGCAAATGGTATTGGGTCAATTGCGCCCCGAAATGAACCGGGCTGACTTCAAGACCTGGGTGGACCCTATCGTTCCTTTAGGATTCAATGGGAATCCTGATAAATTTAGAATTGCGGTCATGAATGATTTTAATAAGAAATTTATCACTAGCCGTCTAAATTCTCGCATATCACGATTATTATCTGGCCTATATAAACGTGATGTAGAAGTGGAGGTAATTGTTTCAAACCAATTTGCAGAAGGTGATGAAAAAGAATCTTTTTCACTTTCCAAGCAGATTCAGTCAGATGAAATGATACCAACATCTCCCTCCCGGAAAAAACAAAATAAAATCAATCAAGATAATTCTGATCTGGATGAAGACCTGCCTGTAACCAGCAAACGCAAGGTCATGCTGCAGCGAGCATATGGAAATGAAAGAGCCAATATCATTCAGCCCGATAAAGGCATCTATGTAACCAAGTACTTTTTGGAAAAATGGTTACCATTGCTTGGTCACTCTGCTTTGATTGTCATCATGATGACCCGAAAGGTCTGTTACTGGAATCCATACACTGGAGAAAAGCGGGATACCCTGGAAACAGAGATGGGGGAGTTGGCTGAACAGGCCTGTGTCAGTGTGCGCACTCTCAAGACTGTTTTAAAAAATGAACTGGTCAAACGCTATTTTATTCGCTACACCGTACGCAGAGTCATGACTCCGAACGGCATCCGCACGGCGGGTATTCGTTTACAGGTCAGAATGGACGATCCAGTCACCCCTCAGGACCAGGAAATTAGAGGTATATACGAAAGTGATACCTGGTTTTCACCGGAATTCGAAGACGAGAGCGAAGATTACGATTTGTAACTCGCTTGATGCGGTCACCTTAAAATTTCAGGACAAAAGATTAATTTAAGAGTGCAAATCCTTGAGCCTGCTCAGCGGTAATATTGATCAATTTCCGCAGTACAGCATTTTCTCTGCGATACAGGCGTTCGACTGTTTGGCAGATTTCCAAAGCTGATTCGGCATTAAGAGCCGGTTGTTTTTCATGTGCGGGAATTTGCAACAAGGAAGCAGCCAGAAATATCAATGTAAATGGATCATCCGGCATCTGAATCTGATCAAGATCAATTACCATATCATCGAGCCGGTTGATAGTTTGTAAATAAAATTGCACCTGGTTGCGCAGATGGCGAATGCGGCGGTACACATCCAGGGGGCGCTTAAAATCAATTGGATAATCCTCTGTTGTCGCAGTCAGATAAGGATTCTCATCACTGATCGACCGGATTCTGAACCTTTTCTCTCCAATCACAGTTAAATTAAAACAGCCATCCTTAAGTGGATCAACTTTGAGGATGCGGGCAGTCGTTCCGATCAGATGCGGTTCAGCCAGCGGCCCCGACGATTCCAATCCGCGTTTAATTAAAACCACTCCAAAAACAGGCTCCTGATTCATTAATTGATTCACCATTAACTTATAGCGGTTTTCAAAAATGTGCAGATGCAAAGGCATCCCAGGAAAGAGCACTGTATTTAATGGAAAGAGTGGTAAGTTGGTCGCTGTCATCAATCTAATTCTAAATTTCTTTAGGGATTAATCC
>JACZIY010000734.1 GCA_014860845.1 Anaerolineaceae bacterium | reverse complement strand
GAGGTGATGATGTCAGAAAACCAGGAATTACATGAAGAAAAGGTGCCCTTAAAAAGCCGAATATGGGTATCCATTGCGGATGCAGCAACAGCCATGTTAAATACGTTGATCGTCAGTATTGGCTTGACTTATTACTTTACCAGTTTCAGAGGTATGAAACCAGGTTTGGTTGCTACTGTCTGGATTTTATGTGGCATCTGGAATGCGGTAAACGATCCATTATTTGGATACATCAGTGATCGAACGAAGAGCAAATTAGGCAGGCGTATTCCCTATATCCGCTATGGTGCTCCTATCATCGGATTGGTATTTATCTTAAGTTGGATTAACTTTGGCGGGGTAAATGCCAGCCAGACGGTTATGTTCATTCAAATGACGTTGTTGCTATTTATCTTTGATGCCTTATATACAGCCATTGCTACCAGTGTCTATGTGATGCCATTTGAAATGGCTGTTTCCAATAAAGCCAGAAGCAGTATATTAATCTGGAAACTTATTTTTGCCGTTTTTCCTTTGGCTGTCCCACTAATCCTATGGGGATTTATCAAACCGGAACCGGGTTCTGATGTATTTATATTTCAGATCATCATGGTTGCTTTTGGGGTCCTGATGGCCTTATTAATTTTCGTGAGTACATTTTATTATCGAGAAAAACACTTCCAACAGGAAGAAGAACAAATGCCGTTTCTTAAATCTATCAAGGAATGTTTCACAAACAGGTCCTTTATTGTTTTTGAAGTGCTAAGTTTTACCATCATTTATGTTCAAACTTCTTTGATGTTGGGTTTGAATTATTATTTGGCTGAATTTTCCATTCCAGCTGTTCCTCTATATGCCAGTCTGGCAATTGGAATTGTTTTTGGTGTATTTTTATTTGTAAAAAATCGCGAACGCTGGGGTGTAAAAGGTTGCACGATGTTAATGGCAGCGCTCTTCTCTTTGGGATGCTTTCTTGTCTTAGGTTTTGGGCACCAGACTGTGCCGACATTAATTGGCGTCTTCTTCTTCGGGATTGGATTTGCTGGTGGTATGTATCTAATTCCATTGATGAATGGTGATGTAATTGATATGGATGAACATCGCACCGGTTTGCGGCGTGAAGGTATGTATGCTGGTGTGAATAGCTTAATTACCAAACCGGCAATCAGCCTGGCCAATTCTGCTTTCATCTGGTTTTTAACACTATATGGCTATAATTTTGCTGGAAAATCAGGCACCCAAACAGCGGATGCTCAAACTGGGATTTTGATGGGCTGGGTGTTGATCCCGGGCATTCTACTGGCTGTTAGTTTTCTCTCATTATTTTTATATCCGCTGGCTGGTGAGAAATGGGATGAGATTAAACAACATTTGGCAATCATTCATGTTGAAAAAGAGAAACAGATTTTAGCCGCAAAAGGCATTAAATACCATAACGAATAATTATGATGCTTCAGCCTTTCAC
>JACZIY010000733.1 GCA_014860845.1 Anaerolineaceae bacterium | reverse complement strand
ATAAACTTAAGCTTATGGGCATTGTCACTTATTTTATTTTTAATTGCTTTCATTGAAACTGATCATCTCAAAAAATTGATTGATAACATTAGACAATCCATCAAAAGTAAGCAAATCTTCATAAAAATTACACCCTGGTTGATATTTGTTTTGGTTTCGACAATTCTGGTGTTTTATTTTCGTTTTTACCGGTTGAATGAAGTTCTGGGTGAAATGTTCAGCGATCATGCAGAGAAATTATTGGATGTTTATGATGTTTTGAATGGAAAATTTCCTGTATTTTTTATTCGCAACACCGGGCGAGAATTTTTCCAATTTTATTGGACCTCCTTCCTGGCAATTGTTTTTAACACCGGTATCTCTTTTATGAGTTTGAAAATTGGAACCGCTTTAGCCGGATTTTTAACATTGCCATATATCTATTTGTTAGGCAATGAATTACGAAATAAATGGGTAGGTATTTTAGCATTGTTGTTTGCAGGCATCGCCTATTGGCCTAACGTAATTTCAAGAGTAGGATTACGATTTCCGTTTTATCCAATGTTTGCTGCACCAGCTTTATTCTATTTGATTAGGGGATTACGACAGAGGCGAAGAAATGATTTTATTTATTCAGGGATTGCTTTAGGATTGGGATTGCATGGATACAGTTCAACCAGATTTCTTCCTGTTGTTGTGGTAATTGCTGTCATTTTGTTCCTCATCCACAAACAATCCAAAGGGATTCGCAATCAAACCATCAATGCTTTCATCACCCTGGTAATGGCCAGTTTTATTTTATTTTTACCACTTTTTAAATTCTCCATCGTAAATCCAGAAGCGGTGAGTTACCGGATGATGACCAGGTTGACATCGAGTGAAAGAGCAATATCGGAACCACCCGGTGAAATTTTTTTAAAAAATTTATGGAATGCTGAAATAATGTTCTTTTACTCAAATGGTGGAACCTGGGTTCATTCTATTCCCAACCGACCTGCATTGGATATGGTCAGTGCAGGTTTGTATTTAGTAGGAAGTATAATTGTTCTCATTCAATATTTAAAATATCGCAATTGGGAAGATTTATTTCTTTTACTTGCAGTCCCATTGTTAATGATGCCTTCGATTTTGTCTCTGGCATTTCCAGATGAGAATCCGAGTTTAAACCGAACGGCAGGGGCTATTATTCCAGTTTTTATTCTTGTAGCCATAGGTTTCGAACGCGTTTTTTATAGTGTTTGGCGTGTAGCCATGAGAAATGGAAATAAAATTATTGTTTCTTTAGTAGGATTGGCTTTGTTTCTGATGGCTGCGTTGATCAATCATGATCTGGTATTTAACCAATTTGATAAACAATTTATGGCCGGGGCGTGGAATACAAGTCAGATAGGTGCGATCATTCGAGGGTTTTCGGAATCAACCGGCAATGCTGATCGAGCTTATGTCGTTCCTTCTCCTCATTGGGTGGATACAAGATTGGTTGGTATTAATGCTGGTTACCCCACAAAAGATTATGCGTTGTGGCCAGAACAATTTAATCAGTTAAATATTGATGATGGTGAAAAGCTGGTTATATTAAAACCTGATAATCAGGATGCTCTGTCATTGTTAAAGACGATGTTTCCAAACGGAATTCTTTACAACTATGATTCGGGGTTTGAAGGAAAGGATTTTCATATTTATCATATTCCTCCATTAATAATACAAGATGAAAACACCATTGTTCCGTAGGAAATTTAATGAATAACTTTGAAAACAAGAAAAACAAAAAAAACACAACGATTCTGGTAACCATACTTTGTCTGGTTGTTCTTGCTGGAAGTGTTTTCTTTCGTATAAGAGGTATATTTTGGGGTGAATACATGTTTTTGCACCCAGATGAACGTTTCTTGATCTGGGTGGGAGCGAGTTTGGATTCTGTTGAATCCATAGGAAGCTATTTTAACACCCATATTTCATCCTTAAATCCTCACAATCGTGGACATGGTTTCTTTGTTTATGGTGATTTTCCGATTATTCTCACCAGATATGTCACGGAAGGATTATTCGATTTCGTTGGCTGGAATGAAATAACTCAAGTTGGCAGGGTATTATCCAGTCTCTTCGATTTGGGGAGTGTATTTCTTTTATTTTTTATTGGAAAGAAGTTGTTCAATCAATGGGTTGGGTTATTAGCAGCTGCATTTGCAGGCATGGCAGTATTGCAAATTCAACAGTCACATTTCTTTACCGTTGATACATTTGCTACATTTTTTACAACATTAGCCGTTTTTATTGCGGTCATTATATCTCAGCACAATTTTTCCCGAGGAAAAAATTCAAAAACCGAAGATGATTCTGAGGATGCTGTCAATTCTAGCAAAAAGAAAAATTGGCTCCCCAGTCAGAAAACATTCGTATTTTCGATTATTTTTGGCATTGTTGTTGGTCTCGCTGCTGCATCGAAAATAAATACAGTAACGATTGCTTTATTACTTCCACTATCTTTCTTAATCCTTTGGGAGAAAATTCCATTTGATGATCCTGGGAAAAAAAGCGAGCTCATTCTCAGAGATCTGGTCATCGGTGGATTTTTTGCACTATTATCATTTCGAATTTTTCAACCGTATGCGTTTGATGGACCAGGATTTTTTGGTATTCAGCTCAATACATTGTGGTTGGACAACCTGCGAGAGGTAAGCGCTCAATCCAGCGGAAAAGTAGATTTCCCTCCTGCCTTGCAATGGGCACGTAGAAATTTCTTTTTTTCAGGAAAAAATCTCTCTTTATGGGGTTTAGGTTTACCACTCAGTATTGTTGCCTGGTCTGGTGTAGTAACAATGGGCTGGCGGATATTACGTGGTGAGTGGAAAAAATATCTGCTTCTGTGGGTCTGGACGATGGGTTATTTCCTCTGGCAATCATCATTGGGAAATTCAGTAATGCGATATCAAATGCCTGTATACCCGATGTTTGCATTGATGGCTGCCTGGATGATCTATTTTCTTTTTACCTATAAACCTAAAAAATCAGGATGGTCTAATCCATTAAAAATCACCGTTGGAATCCTAACCGTAACATCTCTTGTTGGCACATTCATCTGGGCGTTTATGTTCAGCTCCATCTATGTAGAACCCGTTACCAGAATTGAGGCTTCACGGTGGATTTATGAGAATGTACCCGGTCCGATAAATTTGATCATTCAGCAAGATGGAGAAAAATATCAGAAAATTATCTCCTATCCATACGATTTACCACTTTCGCTGGAAAATTCGTTTTCCTCTCATTTCAGTCTCGAACAAGCAAGCCATCTGGAAGAAATTACCTTTGTTAACATTCTTCAACAAGAGAATATTGGCCAAGGGGATGAAAAGTTAGTTATTTCGATTTTTGATGTTGAAAATTCCGGGCAAGTCCTGGCAAGATCTGAGTTGATTGGCCCTTTCGACCAAAATGATTCAAGGAAATTGGGTCAATATTCCGTGAAGATCAATCCCCCGTTGAATCTTCAGGCAAATCACACCTATCAAATTGTATTAGAAAACGAAGGAGCAGGCGTTCTCTCATTACTAGGCAGCGCAACTGCCAATGAATCGGTCTGGGACGATGGTCTACCTTTACGTACGGATGGTTATGATGCGTACGGTGGAATTTACCAAAAAGATCTTACCTTTGAGATGTATTGGGAAGATAATCAAGAGAAATTCGATCGATTTATCTCCACATTATATAAAAGTGATTATGTTTTCATATCTTCTAACCGGCAGTGGGGTACTACGACAAGGGTTCCAGAACGTTACCCATTGACTACCCGGTTTTATCAAGAATTGATGGGTTGTCCAACTGAAGAAGAGATATATGAATGTTATAGTGTTGCTAAACCTGGAATGTATCTGGGAAATTTGGGTTTCGATCTCGTAAAAGTGTTTGAGTCCTACCCTAAAATTGGCAATTTTGAAATAAATGACCAGTATGCTGACGAAGCATTTACTGTTTATGATCACCCGAAGGTACTTATTTTCAAAAAATCTGCTGATTATGACCCGGTATCAGTTACACAAATTTTAAGTGAGGTAGACCTCAGTAAGGTCATATACTACACACCTGGTGAATTTCCGGATTATCCAGCTGATTTGGAACTTTCCAATCAACAATTAGAAGTTCAGCAAGCCGGAGGTACCTGGTCTGATATTTTTGATACCTCGAATATGATCAATCAATATCCCATCCTTGCAGTGATTCTCTGGTATTTTGCAATCAGTGTATTAAGTCTGGTTTTTTACCCAATTGTTCGCTTAGGTTTCAATGGACTGATTGATAAAGGGTATGCATTCAGCAAACTCTTTGCAATGCTATTTGTAGCTTTAATCGTCTGGATTGGTGGATCCTATGGGATTTCTGTAACCAGGGGCTTTATCTGGGTGGTCATCGGATTTGTTATCATTGTCAGTTTTCTGATTGGATATTTAACAAAGAAAGCAATTATTACAGACTTAAAACAATTAAAAAAACTATTCATCTGGATTGAAATCGTCAGTTTGGTATTGTTCGTAGCATTCTTATTCATTCGCTTGGGAAATCCTGATTTATGGCATCCTGGAAAAGGTGGAGAAAAACCGATGGATTTCTCCTACTTGAATGCAGTCATTAAAAGCACTACTTTTCCGCCCTATGATCCCTGGTATGCGGGGGGTTATATTAATTATTACTATTATGGATTTGTCATCATTGGAATTTTCATCAAATGGTTAGGAATAGTACCGTCGATTGCTTACAATATCGCTTTGCCAACCCTATTTAGTTTTGTTGGAATTGGCGCGTTCAGTATTGTTTGGAACCTGGTTGCATTTTATAAAAAAGAAAGTGATCCAGGCTATACCCCTCAAAACTCGATCAAAAAGATCTTTGAATCTACTGAAGGAAAAGCTGGAATTGTAGGTATATGCTTAACTTTAATCCTGGGGAATCTGGGGACCATTCGGATGATATGGCATGGGTTTCAAAAAATTGGTTCTCCGGATGGTGTTATCGAAGGTGCAAGATTCTTTGAACGCTGGTTGTGGACAATCAAAGGGTTAGGTGGATTTTTTAGTGGACAAAGTCTTCCTTTTTACCCAGGAGATTGGTATTGGGTACCTAGCAGAGCACTACCACAAGAACCCATTACAGAATTTCCGTTCTTTTCATTTATTTATGCTGACCCACATGCACACGTAATTGCCCTGCCTGTTACCATAATGGCGATTGCCTGGTCTCTCTCTATAATTTTCAGTAAATGGAAATTTACCGAGAATCTTCCTGGTTGGTTTGTAAAATTCATGTTGATTCTGGTTGGCGCAGTCACAATTGGCGCATTACGCCCCACAAACACATGGGATTTTCCAACGTATTTAATCCTGGGAGGGGTAGTCATTCTTTATACAATTCTTCGATATGGGAAAGGTTTTCGCACTGCTTATCATTTAAGCGGTCTTGTTGCCAGGATCGTTGAAACGATTATGATTCTGACTGTATTTGTTGCAGCTGCCTTTCTTTTGTATTATCCTTTTACCGAATGGTTTGGGCAGGCATATACAAAAATAGAGCCCTGGATGGGTAGTCATTCACCTTTCTGGTCTTATTTCAC
>JACZIY010000732.1 GCA_014860845.1 Anaerolineaceae bacterium | reverse complement strand
TTTTCCATGAAACTTATAACAATCGCAACGATCCTCTCACTCTTATTGGGTGGTGGGATTACCGCAGTAGCTGCGCAAGACAGCCTGCCAGGAGATTTACTTTACCCTGTAAAAACCCTGGTAGAAGATATTGAATTGGGTTTCGCAACTAATCCAGAAACCGAATTTGCCATTGCATTAAAACATGCCAATTATCGGTTTGAGGAAATCAACACATTAATTGGTGAAGGTGAAACTGTCAACGAAGCTCAATTATTTGAATGGCAACATGCATTTCAAAGAGCTTTACAATTTGGTGTAGAGACTGAGGATCCAATTGGCAAGTTATTGATGGTACAAAATCAATTGCAACAGCAAGAAAAGATGATGAACAAAGGTGAACAAACCGGTGAACCATTCCAAAATCAATTTGCCCATATGTTTACATATCAGACTGGTTTAGTTGATGCTGGTATTGAAGAACCCGAGTTGCTTAACAGTGAACTTGAGTTCATGACTACTTTTTCTAAACAATACGGTGAAGAAAAACTAGAGAATGTATGGATGAACATGTATATGTTCGGAGCTCTCGATACTGAAGGAGAAGTCGGAGAAGTTCAAAATCAAGGCGAGATACAACATCCAGTCGAGGATCCCTTTATGTGGATGCATCTTCTTGGAAACAGATGGTCTGAAATCGTACCTGGTGACATCGATCAAGGTGATACAACAGGCGGAGCCCAAAATTCATACAATGACCATCCCAATGGAGGCAACCAGGGTGATAATGACAATGGTGGCAACGGTGGAAGTGGTGGAAACGGCGGAAAGTAGAAATAATTTCCCCATATTCCTAATCATTTCCTGACTAACAGAGAATTAAATTGAATACAATGGGCTGTTTCCCAAAATGAAACAGCCCATTTCTTTTACTTATTTCTCTTTTTTCCCAAATATTGCCGGAAGTAACGGAATAGCCAGAAGATTCAAACTGGCAATGATAGCAAATGTCCAACGAAATCCGACACCTTCTGCCAGTAAACCGGCAATTGGCAAACCAATTCCTGTCCCAATATTAGCAATTGCCATCAGGATCGAAAACATCGAAGCCGCAATTCTGGGGTCAGATTTTCGCATGGAAATCGCAAAATAAACCGTTTCATAATAACCATACACCAAACCGAAGATAAAAACCAGAGGCCAGGCGATGGCTGCCGTAGGCGTGAATGAAAAGATACCTACCGATACGAAGGAAATGGCTAATGCAATTTCTACAGCTCGCCGTTGTCCAACCCGATCGGTCAATGGACCACCGGTTATTCCGCCAACAACAACACCAATTCCTCACACCGTCGTAAAAAATCCAGCCATCATTACAGAGATACCAAAATCTGATTGTAGAAATGGATTAATGATTTCATTGACAGCATTGATAATCAATGAATACAAAGCACCCAACAACCCCAAGGCGATAATAGGCCAGTGTTTAAATGCCGCAAATGCCTTCCACTCAAATTTTTGGTCAGCTTTTCTTAGAGGTTCTTTGAATCCAATCAGCAAAACCAACGGTATTAAAGTCAGAATAGCCAGTAGCCAAAAGGCGGCCATCCAGGATACGTTCTGAGCCAGAACACCAATCAGACTGGACAGAACTACCACACCCATCGCCCTGCCACCGACCATGATGCCCTGTATCTTACCGGCTTCATCTTCCGGCGTTGTATCCAAAGCAAGACCATCCGTAGTCGTGTCATACATCGCCATACCGGTCATCACCAGAAATGCCATCAGACCGTACAATGCAAAATTCTTTCCCGGATCTATAAATGGAACAATAAATAAACACAAAGCCTGAATGATCAATCCAATAACAATATATGGTTTCCGGTGCCCCATTTGAAATAAATTAACCCGATCACTCAGAATACCCAAAAAAATTTTCAGAACAAATGGGGTTAAAGCAATCCCACTGATTAATCCAATTTGCCCCAGATGAAGACCAAATGATATAAGATAGATTGCGTTTAATGCCGTGAAGTAGCTCAATACCGAACCTTGAGCAAAATATAGGAGACCAAACGTGCTATACCGGGTCAGTTTTGATGGTTGCTTCATATCTATTCCAACTTTGCGATAAAATTACGCTATACTTTTGTTTGATCTGAAAAGTATAGAATTGATTAAAAAGAAAGTCAAAAAAAACATATTGAAGAAGAAAATTTGATTTTGACCTGGCGACTGTTGCTTGTCAACACTTTGCGAATCTAATTTAGTCAATGGGAATTTTGCAAAATTTAGATTTTCGACCTGAAATAAAAGAGGTGTGGAGACGTCCTGTATGAATTCTGAAAAAACAACCAACACGTGGCTTGATAAACCAATCTCAGATTACTTGCCAAAACTAACAATTGAAAATTTATTCATCATTATCATCATTGTATTAGCCATTGTTAGTCGTTTCTCTGACTTAGGAGCCAGGGTTATGAGTCATGATGAAGTTAATCATGTCGTTCCTTCCTGGGATCTGGCTACCGGAAAAGGATATACTCAGGATCCAATCACTCATGGTCCGCTTCAATTTCATCTGATCGCGTTGACCTATTTTATGTTTGGGGACTCGGATTTTACATCTCGCATACCAGCAGCTTTAGCAAGTGTTGCAGCGATCGTGATGATATTGCTACTTTTCAAACCCTATCTGGGTAAGTATGGTCATCTAATCGGTGGATTTCTCTTTTTGATTTCCCCATACTTGCTTTTTTATGGGCGTTACACCAGGAATGAAGGGTTGATAGAACTCATCGCCGTTTTAATGATCTATGCAACTTTAAGGTATTTGGATAAGGGAGATACGTTTTCATTATTATTGCTGACAATATCGCACGCGCTGAATTTTGCAGCCAAAGAAACTGCATATATATACATTGCCATTCTGCTCATGTTTCTGGCATTTCAGTTTTTATCTGAAGTCATTCGAGAACGCTGGCGAACAACCCAATCACGACAACTATTCGTAATACTGATGGTGATAACGATGGGATTGTTATTTGCTGGAATTATCCTGGGTTACATCAATGCAAAACAGAATCCCACCAATGAATTGGGTGAAGTGATTTCGCAATCTGCTTCCAATATCGGCCTACTTGCCAGTCTGTCTGTACTGGTGGCCATATTGATCGGCATATTCACCATTTATATGCTGGTAAAAGGGATTGGGCTGGATGCAATCCGGCATCTACGTACTTTTGATTTGTTGATTCTGAATGGAACAATCGTACTTCCGCTCTTAGCGGCATTTCCGATTAATATCATTGGCTCTCTGGTGGGACAAAACTGGAAACCAACCGATTACACAACCGAGGGAATGATCCGCATTGGGGTAGCTTTGTTGGTATTAGGCGCTATTGCCGTTGCAATCGGCGTTTGGTGGAATCGTAAAGTTTGGTTCAAAAATATGGCTGTTTTTTGGGCAATTTTTATTGTTTTTTATACAACCTTCTTTACGAATGGTAGAGGTTTCTTTACCGGAATCGTCGGCTCCCTGGGATATTGGCTGGAACAACAGGCTGTTAATCGTGGCACCCAGCCACTTTATTACTATGCTCTATTGCAGATGCCTTTTTACGAGTATCTGACGATTTTTGGTTTTTTTATAGCCATCATATTTGGATTGGTGCATTTGCGAAAATCGAGTCTGGCAGTTTCTGTGCCTTTATCACCAGTGACACAAGCCGATCCCATCGCTCCCGAAATTCAGGAGAGTGATGAACTGGAAATTGCTGAACACCTGTTTTTCGAAGAAAATATCCCTGAGGATGGACAGAATGAAATCATTCAGGAACTAGAAGATAATGAAGAAACTTTTGAAGAATCCTTAGATTTTACTGCTGATCATTATCGCGTACCGGTTCTATTTTTATTAGGATTTTTCTCGTTGATGAATTTACTGGCATACAGTCTGGCAGGTGAAAAGATGCCCTGGCTGACGGTTCACATAGCTCTGCCTTTTGCTCTGACGGCTGCCTGGGGATTTGATAAACTGATCGGGCAAATTCCATGGGAAAAATTCAAGGAAGGTAAAAGTTGGATCAGTCTCTTGCTGTTACCAGTATTGATCACCAGCCTACTGGGCTTTCTCGGAACTTTGATGGGTGCAACTCCTCCATTCCAGGGCAATTCATTGGAACAATTACAGGTAACCAGTACATTTATCACATCCATTATTGTCCTGATTTTTTCTTCCTTTGGTTTCATGCACTATTTAAGAAATATTTCCTGGATGGGGAAATCCAGAATTATGGTTTTAGCTTTTTCGCTTTTATTAACATTTTTGACAATTCGTACTTCCTTCATGGCTTCTTTCATCAATTATGATAATGGAAAAGAATTTCTTGTTTATGCACATGCGGATCGTGGACCAAAAGACATTCTGGAGCAGGTGGAAGAAATTTCCAAGCGAACAGTTGGCGAAAAGAAAATCAATGTTGCCTATGACAATGACTCATTGTATCCATATTGGTGGTATTTCCGCGATTACCCAAATAAACAATGGTATACCGACAAACCCACCCGTGACCTGTTAAATTCTCCCATTATTCTGGCAAGTGATCAGAACTACTCTAAGATTGATTCACTCGTAAAAGATGATTACGTGAAATACGATTATATCCGTCTGGTGTGGCCGACCCAGGATTATTATTTCCTGACCTGGGAAAGAATAAAATATGCGCTCACGGATGCCAACATGCGCTCAGCGCTTTTCCAAATCTGGCTTAATAAAGATTACAGTAAATATGCGGAAATAAAAGGCAGAAGTGATCTGACAATCTCCACCTGGTCACCATCAGATCCCATTCGTATGTACATACGTAAGGATGTAATCGGACAGATTTGGAATTATGGTTCGATGCCAGCCATTATTTCCGAGCCTGTCGTCGATCCTTATGAAGGAAAAATCCAATCCCTTTTACCAGATAAGATTATTGGATTTTATGGGAAAGAATCTGGTCAATTAGACGCTCCACGTGGTATTGCGATTGGTCCGGATGGATCGATTTATGTTGCCGACTCTCGCAATCACCGAATTCAACGCTTTACTGAAGATGGAACCTTGCTGAATATCTGGGGTAGCTTTGCGGATATTCTTTCTGGTGAAGCACCACAGGGAACATTTAACGATCCATGGGGAATCGCTGTTGGTCCGGATGGATCGGTTTATGTGACGGATACATGGAACCACCGTGTCCAAAAGTTCACAGCTGAAGGAGATTTCATTACCATGTGGGGATACTTTGGCGCAGCAGAAAATCCGGATGGATTCTGGGGTCCCAGAGGAATTATTGTTGATGACGAGAATCGAGTTTATATCGCTGATACTGGTAATAAACGCGTGGCTGTCTTTGACTCAAATGGGAATTTCCTGACTCAATTCGGTGAAGCAGGTTTTGATTTGGGACAATTGGATGAACCTGTTGGTCTCGCCATGGGGTTAAATGGAGAGATTTATATCTCCGATACCTGGAACCAGCGCATTCAGGTTTTCATGCCAGATTCGGAGAAAGCAACTTATCATGCCATTAATTCCTGGGATGTCGTGGGTTGGTTCGGCCAGAGTCTGGATAATAAACCATTCCTGGCAACCGATAATTTTGGAAATGTGTATACGACCGATCCTGAAGGTTTTCGAGTATTAGGTTTTCAGCCTGATGGTCAATTCATTATGGGTTGGGGCAATTACAGCCCAAGTACTGACGGTTTTGGAATGCCCGCTGCCTTAGTGTTTGACAGCAACAACGGTGTTTGGGTGTCTGACGCTGGGAATAGTGTCTTATTACATTTCACCTGGCCATGAAATTTTAATCAACTTATAAAATAATCCGTCTAATCAAGCAAGGTTTTTCATCCAGATAAACCTTGCTTTTTTATGAAACCAAAGAATTCACTTTTGTGAAATCATGATTTCTTATCCTGATTTTTTTATCCGTCAATAATCGCGCCTACAATAACTCCAAAAGCAGCTCCGAATGCAGCTCCCAGTGCGATGTTATTGTAAATAACACCCAGGGCCGCACCAATAGCCACACCAAAGACAATTCCCAAGCCAACACTTGAAGTTTTATCTGGCTTTTCCATAAATTTTCACCTTTCTTCCAATTAGGTTTTCCTAATCAGAGATTTCCATTTTGATTTCATCAATCGATTCAACAGTAATCCAATCATCCATATTCGCTGCCCTTTTATATGTAAATGGTGGAATACTGGTTACATTTTTCACTTCAATCAAACAAAGATATCTTTTCCCCGACCATCTCTTGAGTTGATCATCAGTCAATTTTAATTTTTCCATATGATCCAAAATCAGTTGGATAGCCTCCTCTTTGGATAACTTGTCTGAGTCTATTACCTCTGCAACCTCTCCTTTTGCTACAATCAATCCCTTTCCATCATTTTCAATCAAATAAATAGTATCACCTTGGGTTACTCTCCCATAAGGTAGTTTTCTGCCAGTGGCACCTCTGATAAGCATTGATTTTCCACCATTAACAATCCTTGTTAATTCTTTTGCTTTCGCTTCACAATAAGCCAGATGTTCCATTTTGAACCTCGAAAAATTTTTATACAGTTATTTGACTTTCTCTTTTAAAATAACACGATCCTAAAAATTAATCCCTACCCTTGAAGACAGTAATAACTGGTCTTAAGTGCCAAAATTTTCTCAATCTTTTGTTGAGATTTGATATCAATCGATTGACTTCATGGTAAGATACATCGATTTGATGAGATTGGAGAATTATGGGCGAAATCGCAGGTATTTCAGCAGCATTTTTGTGGGCATTATCATCAATTTTGTTTTCCTTTTCTGGAAAACAAATAGGTTCTTCCTCATTAAATCGAATTCGATTAAGTTTTGCTTTTCTATTTCTGATCATTACACACACATTAATTTACGGAACTCCGATCCCATTAAATGCATCCGTTGAGCAATGGATGTGGTTAGGATTATCCTCCATCATTGGCCTGGTTGTGGGAGACCTCTTTTTATTCCAATCTTTCATCATGGTAGGACCTCGATTGGCAATGTTAGTGATGGCTATTACTCCAGTGATCAGTGCTCTGTTTGCATGGATATTTCTGGGGGAGATCCTATCCATTCTGCAAATAAGTGGAGTCATCCTTACTATTTGGGGTATTTCAGTTGTAATTTTGGATCGTAATAATTCTCATTCCCAGATTTATAGTGATCGCCATAAATGGGTTGGTATTCTTTTTGGTGTTGGGGCTGCCATTGGGCAGGCAGTCGGGCTTATCTTTGCAAAAAAAGGTTTACCTCCAGAATTTCCTGCACTTTCAGGTGTCGTCATTCGGGTTCTGGTGGCTGTGATTTCAGTATGGTTTTTTGCCATTCTAACCAAACAATTTAAAAAGAGTTTTCAGCAAATCAGACAATTTCCAAAAGCGTTTAAATTTGCATTCGCAGGAGCAATGGTGGGGCCATTTCTGGGGGTCTGGTTGTCATTGATTGCTGTTCAATTTGCGAAGGTAGGAATCGCATCGACACTCATGGCATTGACTCCTATTTTCCATATACCAATCGGCACTATATTGAAAGAGAAGATTTCAAAACAAGCCATAGCAGGCACTTTTATTGCGATGGTCGGCGTAGCCATTATATTTTTGTAATTGAACTGATTTCGCAGTTTGTCAAAAAAAATCAATGACAAGTTAAACTTGTTTTATCTAATTGGGTTTTGTATCATTTTAAGGCAACCTGGTCAGTAAATTATGCAGATATGTGTTAAATTGTTGGCAAATTACCGTATTTTCCTACCTGAAGGCACTGGTGGAAATGAAATTTCCATTGATGTTCCTGAAGATATTCGTCCTGAAAAGATCCTGCAAATGTTTTCAATTCCACCAATTCCTGAAAGTGTTGTATTGATAAATGGTAGAACAATGGTTCCTGGAGAATCATTAAGTGAGGGTGATATTATTTGTGCCTTTTCGGCAATGGCTGGAGGCTAATCAATTTTAGAGGAGTGATAAAAAATGTTTGCCTGGCATGGAAAAATTTTAAGAGTAAATCTAAGTACAAAAACGACAAAAGTCGAAACTGTTGATGAAGAATTTGCAGCTAAATATCTCGGTGGCCGGGGATGGGCAATTAAATATCTACTGGATGAAATGGATCCAACCGCAGATCCTCTATCTCCAGATAATGTAATGATTTTTGCCACAGGTCCTCTCACTGCAACGGTTGCTCCCACAGGAAATCGATACATGGTTGTCACCAAGTCTCCTCTCACGGGTGCGTTGACAGACTCGAATTCAGGTGGTTTCTTCCCAACCGAAATGAAACGTACCGGGTTTGATATGTTCATCTTTGAAGGTAAAGCTGAAACCCCCGTTTATTTATGGGTAAATGACGATCATGTTGAACTCAGACCAGCCGAGCATGTATGGGGGAAAATAGTACCCGAAACCGAAGATCTCCTCCTTTCAGAAACGGATCCGAAAGCCAGAGTTGCCTGCATCGGACCTGGAGGAGAGAACCAGGTTCTGTTTGCTTCGATTATGAATGACAAACATCGGGCAGCCGGGCGTTCAGGTGTTGGCGCAGTAATGGGTTCAAAGAATCTAAAAGCTGTCGTTGTTCGCGGTTCACACAAAGTTGATGTTGCACATCCCGACGAATTGGAAGCCTATTGCAAAGCAATTTCAAAGAAAGTTGGAGATGTCATGAAAGCTGGTGGAGCCATGCGCGTTTATGGAACATCATATGTACCCCCCATTACAAATGAAATGGGCATCTTACCTACCAGGAATTTTCAATCCGGTCGTTTTGAAGGGATTGCTGGGATTACCGGAGACGTCATCAATGAAAAATATTTGAAGAAGCCAAAACCATGTTTTCGATGCCCAATTGCCTGCGGACGAGATACAAAAGTAGATGACCCTAAATATTCCGGCGAAGGTGAAGGACCAGAATACGAAACCATTGCAGCTTATGGTAGTGGATGTGGTATCGATAACATGGCTGCAATCATCAAAGCTAATTATCTTTGTAATGAGTATGGATTGGATACGATATCAGCAGGTATGACGATTGCCTGTGCTATGGAAATGGCAGAAAAAGGGATTATCTCAAGAGACACCATTGGTTTTAATCTAAAATTTGGTGATCCAGATGCCATTATTACACTTACGCATCAGATTGCGAACATGATAGGGTTCGGGAAAGAATTAGCTCAGGGAAGTTTCCGATTAGCGAACAGTTACGGGCATCCCGAGTTAGCAGTTACAGCCAAAAAACAGGAATTTCCAGGGTATGATCCTCGAGGTTCGAAAGGAATGGGGTTGCTCTACGCAACATCCAACAAGGGTGCCTCTCACATGGCTGGCGATATTGCCTACAGTGAAGTCTTTGGTGTCCCACGAAAAATTGATTCATTATCCCTGGAAAACAAACCAGAATTGGTTAAACGGTTTGAGGATGCATTTGCAGTTATTGATTCAACCGGATTATGTGTGTTTCTATCGGTGAGGTATATGTTTGAAGACAAGGTGGAGTTATGGCCAACACCGCTATCAGATATTATGAGATTCTCCACCGGACTTCCATTTACACAACAAAGTTTGTTGGATGCCGGTGATCGTATTTTCAATATGGAAAGGCTTTTCTTGTTGAAAGCAGGATTCACGAAGGAAGATGATACGCTTCCTTACAGAATGTTACATGAACCTCTCCCAGAAGGACCTGGAAAAGGTCATGTTGTTGAGTTGGATAAAATGTTGCCACGTTTCTATGAATTGCGTGGTTGGAGTCAGGATGGCGTTCCAACCAGCAATAAATTGGAAAGTTTGGCAATTGCTGAGTATCAATTTAAATAATTATTTTGGTGGTTTTATTAATTAAATTGATTATTTATTATGGGATCGATTCTTCAGATCATCCTTGAATAAACCAGTTAATACAAAACTGACGATGCTGACAATAATAGCACCGATCAATCCTACCCAAAAACTATCAACAGTAAAACCCACCTGGAAGTGAGTACCAATCCAGCCGGCCATTAAAAACATCAAAGTATTAATGACAAGTGTTCCCAATCCCAAAGTCAGGATTAAAAGTGGACAACTCATAATAACCAACATTGGTTTAATGATGGCGTTAACCAAGCCGAAAATTAATGCCAGCCAAACAAAACTCAACCAGTTTTCATTTTGAGGATTGATACCGCGACCATCTAACAATGCTACCGCTGCATATAATGCGACCGCATTGATTCCTAATCGAATAAGCAATTTTTTCATCTTTATCTCCTTCATTAATTAAATACGTTTTTTTACTGGTTTAGTTGCATTTACCTAAGAGAGAAAACCTGTTGGTGAAATTGTTTCTTCCATCCAGATTAATGTGTGATTTTTTTCAAAACCTAAACTGATAAATGCATTTTCAGCTCGATCAACAGGATAATTTATGGTTTGAGGTCTTATGTCTATTGTTGATGATCGAAAATGAGGGACAGCAGCATAAATTACATCTTCTTCATGATTTTCTTCTGCCACTATCCAAAGATTATCAGCAAACAGTGTGGTTCTTTCTAAAGATGCAAAACCAAGCAATTTATTTCCTTCATAGATACTGATGTGGGAGATGGATATCCCGGAAAAAAATCTCGATAGTCCATTCCAGGTACCTGGTAAAAATCTTTTTTCTTTCAACCCCACATTCCAACGGATTTCCTCAGGATAAATTTCCTGCATCAGATACTTTTGCCTATCCCATTCTAAATTTTTTCTTTTTCCAATCTTAAGATTCAATCCTTTGAATGCAGGCAACCTCTTTCTGGATTTGATTGTATAGGTTGAACGCCGACATCGTTCCACGAACCCCATTTGTTTATATAGATCTATGGCTGGGGGATTATCGTCACGAACCTGCAGCCAAGTACTTTTAGCTGATTTTTCTCTGGCATATTTCAACGATCTGGCAGTTAAGTCAAAAGCAATCCGCCGCCTGCGAAATTCAGGATGAACAGCCACATTGGCGATCAAATAAACAAAATCTCCATTTTTATGAAATGGAATCATCGATAAATTTCCAACAATGCGTCCATCAACCTCATACACAAAACCTTGAATCGGTGCAAATGTGTGCTGCGGACGCCCTACTCCCAAATATATACTGCTATTGTCGGATGCTAATTTTCTTAAGTATCGAATATAGTCCAGACCATCATCATCGATCGTGTCTTTAAAACATAATTCAACCAGATCAGCAATCGCTCGTAGATCAGTACTCGGATTCAATGCCCGAATTTGTCCTGCCCTATTTCCTGATTCATCATTCATTCGATTTTATTTTACACCACTGAAATGGATAAACAAAATGAATCTTTTCTCTAAATGCAAAATTTCCAATGATATTGGTAGATCCTGCAACAGGATGATGAATTCTCTATCGAAATTCTTATACGCTTCTAATAAAAGATGCAATGTAAAGCATCAGATTTTGA
Organism: Anaerolineaceae bacterium; assembly: GCA_014860845.1. Next base: position 5,328 of record JACZIY010000732.1, on the reverse strand, counting down.
TATAATCCTACATAATATAGAACTGTGTATGAAGCATGCATAATGGAAGGACAATACCCATATGATGAGATTTGACCGATTTACAGAACGTGCTCAGGAAGCTGCCCAAAGAGCAGCCGAGATCATTCAAAGATACGGTCACAACCAAATCGATACGGAGCACATACTTTTAGCCCTTATAGAGCAACCGGAGGGAGTTATCCCTCAAATTTTAGAGATTTTAAAAATCGACCCCAGTATTCTTGAAGAACGGTTGGATTACATCCTTCGTACCAGCCCAAAAGCCAGTATTTTTGGCGGTGGGGCCGGGCAGGTATTTATTACTCCACGTGTCAAAAGAATTATCGATCTTGCCAATGAAGAAGCCAGTCGATTAAAAGATGAGTACATATCAACTGAACATATTTTCCTTGCGATTCTAAGCGAAAAGAACACACCTGCAGCTCGCCTTCTGGAGGGCTCAGGTATCAATCGAGAAAGAGTTGTCGAAGCCATTAATCAATTGCGCGGAGGTCAAAGAGTAACCGATCCTCAAGCTGAAACACGCTATCGTAGTCTCGAAAAATATTCTCGTGATCTAACCACACAAGCTCGTGAAGGGAAATTAGACCCTGTCATTGGCCGTGATAATGAAATTTTGCGGGTCATGCAAATTCTTTCCCGAAGAACCAAAAACAATCCTGTCCTCATTGGGGAAGCAGGTGTTGGCAAAACAGCGATCGTTGAAGGATTGGCACAAAAGATCGCTTCAAATGATATTCCTGAAATCCTGATGGGGAAAAAGGTGATTTCATTGGATCTAAGCGCCATGATTGCTGGTTCACGCTTCAGAGGTGAATTTGAAGAGCGCCTGAAAGCCGCCATTGAGGAAGTGCAGCGTTCTGCGGGAGAAGTTATTCTTTTCATCGATGAATTGCATACGGTCGTCGGGGCGGGTGCAGCCCAGGGAGCGATGGATGCTTCCAACATGCTTAAGCCAGCTTTGGCACGTGGTGAATTGCAATGTATTGGTGCGACTACGTTGGACGAGTTTCACAAACATATTGAAAAAGACTCTGCATTGGAAAGACGATTTGCTCCGGTATTTGTGGACGAACCATCTGTGGAAGATACGATTCAGATGTTATTTGGACTACGTGACCGGTATGAAGCCCATCATAAAGTTCGATTTGCGGATGAAGCCTTGGTGTCTGCTGCCAGGTTATCTTCTCAATATGTCACTGACAGAAGATTACCGGACAAAGCAATCGATCTGATGGATGAAGCTGCCGCAAAATTACGGGTAGCGCTTTACTCTTTACCAGCTGAATTGAAAAAAACGAAATCTGAGTTAGATCGATTAGCTGCTGAAGAAGAAAAAGCAGGTGTGGAACGCGATTATGAACGCGCTGCCCGTATGAAAGCGGAACGATTACGACTACAAACAGAATTTGATGAGCAGCGTGATAAATGGGAAGCTGAACATCAATTGGATGAGGTCGTGGACATTGACGATATTGCACAGGTTGTTGCCCAGTGGACAGGTATCCCGGTTAATCAGATGATGGAAACAGAATCTGAAAAATTATTGCACATGGAAGAAAGATTACACGAGAATATCATTGGTCAGGATGAAGCAGTTAAAGCGATATCGGATGCTATTCGACGAGCCCGTTCTGGGTTGAAAGATCCACGCCGACCAATTGGGTCATTTATTTTCATTGGACCTTCAGGTGTTGGTAAAACTGAACTTGCCAAAGCCTTAGCTTTATTCATGTTTGGTGATGAAGATGCTCTGGTACGATTGGATATGAGTGAATATCGTGAACAACACACAGCCTCGCGCCTGTTTGGGGCTCCTCCAGGTTATGTCGGTTATGAAGAAGGTGGCCAGTTAACCGAAGCTGTTCGCCGCCGTCCTTATCGTGTGATCCTGTTTGATGAAATTGAAAAAGCCCATCCCGAAGTATGGAACTCATTACTCCAGATTTTAGATGATGGCAGACTCACCGATGGACAGGGTCATCAGGTCGACTTCCGCAACACAGTGTTGATCATGACTTCCAACCTGGGAACGGAATTTGTGAAAAAGGGTGGTACTTTGGGTTTCTTATCCAGTGACAATGATGAACGGGATGCCCATGAAAATATTCAGAAAGCCCTTAAAAGCACTTTCCGCCCAGAATTCATCAACCGGATTGATGAAATTATCATGTTCTCACCGCTCACAGTAGAACAGGTCAAAGATATCGTCATTTTACAAATGAAGGAAATTCAGGATCGTCTACAAGAGAATGGCATTCAAGTTGTGTTGAGTGAAGCCGCCCGGGATTGGTTGGCAAATGAAGGCTATGATTCCATGTTTGGTGCACGACCATTACGCAGAGCCTTACAAAAATTTGTAGAAAGTCCACTTTCTGTCAGCATTCTGGCAGGAGAATTTCACGACGGAGATGTGATTTCAGTCGAACTAAATACGGAAACCAATAAACTGGAATTTTCCAAGAAAGAAACAACGGAAGGCACTTCCCAGGATCCCGAATAGAGGCTCCTTCCAATGAGCAGAAAATCCAGGTTTGATTTAGTTCAAACCTGGATTTTTTATTTCTCAATAAAAATCGATTCTAATGATAAAATTTTCTGAGTAATACCAAATTGATCACATTTATATTTCAAGAATTCATACTGTTTGACAGTCAGCAGGCCTGTCGTTATACTTGATTTCAACATGAAAATAGACAATTACCCAGTTTATTGGGTTTCAGGAGGTTTCATTGAAAAAAGCGCTTATCACAGGAATAACTGGCCAGGATGGTTCATATTTAGCTGAACTATTATTGGCCAAGGGTTATGAGGTTCATGGGTTGATCCGTCGAGCCAGCACCTTCAATACACGACGTATTGACCATATCTATCATGATCCGCATAATACCGGTGAGGAGGTTAATTTAACCCTCCATTATGGCGACGTTTCCCAATCAGAAGCACTTCTGGATGTCATTTACAACGTCCGTCCTGATGAAGTTTATAATCTTGCAGCACAAAGCCACGTTCGTGTAAGTTTCGACATGCCCGAATATACTGGCGATGTCACCGGTTTGGGAACCATTCGAATTCTGGAAGCCATTAGAAAGAGTGGACTGAAAGCCAGATTTTATCAGGCTTCCTCCAGTGAATTGTATGGGTCTTCATATCCTCCTCAAAATGAAGACACTCCATTCCGCCCACAAAGCCCCTATGCAGCAGCAAAATTGTATGCTTACTGGATTACAAAACAATATCGTGATGGTTATGGCATTTTTGCCAGTAATGGAATTCTGTTCAATCACGAATCTCCCCGTCGTGGAGAAACTTTCGTGACCCGAAAAATCACTCGTGCTTTAGCAAATATTGTAAAAGGCACTCAAAAACACCTATATCTAGGGAATCTGGACGCCAAGCGCGATTGGGGTTATGCCCCTGATTATGTAGCAGCTATGTGGAAAATGATGCAACATGATGAAGCCGGTGATTTTGTGATCGGAACTGGTGAAGCCCATTCTGTACGTGAATTCCTGGATGAATCATTCGGTTATTTGAACCTGGATTGGCATGAGTATGTTCGTATTGATCCACGTTATTTTCGACCTAATGAAGTCGACTATTTGTTGGCCGACCCCTCAAAGGCGATCCGGGAAATTGGCTGGACACCTCGTGTTTCCTTCAAAGAATTGGTCAGAATTATGGTCGATGCAGATATGGAATTGGTCGATTTAGAATCCCCAGGTGAAGGTAAATCTCTTCTGGAAAAACATCATGGCCGCTGGCATCGTTGGGATAGCCAGGTGGTTAGCATGGATCGTTAATATGTCAGAAGAGAGATCCATACTTTTCGTTTGCACTGCTAATCAATGTCGCTCTCCAATGGCTGAAGCTATTATGAAAGATTACGTGAAAAGTATGGACCTCCCAACCAATTGGATCGTTCAATCCGCAGGTACGTGGGCTGAAAATGGTCATCCCGCCACCCCTTCAGGTGTCAAAGCAATGGCTCAACGCGGATTTGATACCAGCTTGCATCAATCACAAGCCATAACAAAAGATTTAATAAATCAATTTGATTTGATTCTCACAATGGAATCAGGTCATAGAGAAGCAATCCAAATTGAATTTCCTGAATTTTCAAAAAAAGTGTTCATGCTATCAGAAATGTCTGGTGATGAGATCAACATCGAAGATCCCATAGGTGGTACATTTGAGGATTACATGAACACGGCGAATGAGATTGAGGAATGGATCAGCAGAGGATTCCCCAAAATTCTCCAGATATTGAATGATCCAGAATATCGCTAATTCATTTTCAGGAAGTTCTACAAATTATAAGTGAGGATCAATGGGGAAAGACGTCAAACAATTAACGGATGATATGCATCATTTTGTTTCTGCGAAAGGTTGGTACACACCGGATAGCAAGCGACCACAAACTCCTAAAAATATTGCCATTTCCCTTGTCCTGGAAGCCAGTGAAGTCCTGGAACACTTTCAATGGAGCGAAATAGATTATGATAAAGAGAAATTAGAAGGGGAAGTAGCAGATGTTGCGCTTTACCTCTTTCAACTCTGTCAAATATGCAACATAGATCTGGAAAAGGCCATTCATCAGAAACTCAAACAAAATTACGAACGTCAATGGGATCAAAATACGGTAAAATAGCACGTATTCTAAAGGATAAACCATGAAAATCACCATATTCGGCGGCTCGTCTCCTCTCCCAGAAAGTAATGAATATCAATTTGCCTACAAACTTGGGCATGCTCTCGCCAAGTCTGGTCATACATTGCTGACGGGTGGCTACATGGGAACAATGGAAGCAACATCTAGAGGCGCTGCTGAAATGGGTGGACATGTGATTGGAGTCACTTGTGATGAAATAGAACGCTGGCGAAGCCGCTCACACAATCCATGGGTAAAAGAAGAGTGGAAGCTGGAAACATTACATGAGCGTATGATCAGGTTGATTGATTCCTGTGATACAGCCATAGCACTACCCGGCGGTCCGGGTACTCTGGCTGAAATAGCGCTAATGTGGAACAGAATTCAAATCGAAGCCATTCCTTCAGTACCCATTATTTTGGTCGGAGATGAATGGAAGAATATCTTTTCATTATTCTACCGAGAGCTTGCTGGATATATTCATCCCTCCAGTATTGAGACTTTAAAATATGCCAATACGATCGAAGAAATCATTTCATATCTACCAATTGAAACAAGAATTTAATCCCCTCAAAACTAACAGGAAAGAAGTGAAACATGAGCGAAGAAAAACTCCCAAAACAAAGTGAAAATTTTTCAGAATGGTATAACCAACT
>JACZIY010000731.1 GCA_014860845.1 Anaerolineaceae bacterium | reverse complement strand
TCCCCCCTCCCCAGAAATTCAGGCAATGTTTGGGTATATTGACTATGTAAAAAGCCGGGTGACCGGTATGCGTGGCAATTTTGAGCAAGCCATTCAACTTGGACAGCGTGCGCAAGCAAATACGCCGCCGGATAATCAAGGACTACTGGGTGGAATTGGTGTCATACTGGGTTATGCTTACTTCCTTAACGGTGATTTTCACCAGGCGATTCAAATGCTGCAAGAGACGATTGACACCGGGAAGAAGACCAGCGCTATAAATACCACTATCGGGGCGTATTGTGTGTTGGCAAGGTTGTATGCAATTCAGGGACATCTTCACAAATCCCATCGTCTCTATCAGGAAGCTGAGCGATTTATCCAACAATCACAGGGGGATTTGCGCGGTGCCATGAGCATTGTGGATGTTGGTTATGCTGAGATCCTCTACGAATGGAATCGCCTGGAGGAAGCAGCAACCCACATTCACATGGGATTGGATTTCCTTCCCCGTTGGGCTAAAGCTGATGATTTTGCATTAGCCTATGCCATTCAATCTCAAATCCAACTGGCACAAGGGGAATTTTCACCAGCCCAAAAAACCGTCAAAAAAGCTTGTAATGTAATTAGTACCAGCTGAGTCTTCTCTGAAGCACGTGATATCGTCCTATCTGCTAAAATCATTCTGGATTTTCATGTAACAAACAATTCAGCTTTACTGAAAAACGTTCATAATCTCGAGACTAGAAAAAGCTCAAACAAACCTTTTCGTTTTGAAAATGAATTAGCGTTCATAAACCTGGCCCGGCTTTATCTGTCACAGAACCAGCTCCCAGAATGTTTGCAATTGTTATCCCAGCTTGAAACCACAGCCCGATCAACCGGACGGACCGGTAGGTTGATCCAGATACTGGCCTTGCAGGCACTGGCATATCAACTGGCAAATGAGCCCGGCAAAGCAAATAGCTATTTATCTGAATGTCTCGATCTAGCCCAGGCAGAGGACTACCAGCGTGTCTTCCTGGATGAAGGTGAACCCATGCACTTTCTCCTGATTGAATGGTCGTCTATTTCTGAAAACAGTCCCGTTAAAAATTACGCCCTACATTTAATCTCGCAATTTGCGTTACACCTGGAAAAGTCAAACGCAACACCTGGACAAGGTTCAACTGGGGGAAACTTGATCGAACCTCTCAGTGCCCGTGAGATTGAAGTTCTCACCTTAATCGCAGATGGTAAAACCAACAAAGAGATTGCCCTGCAACTGTTCGTCTCTCCTGGGACCGTCAAAGCCCATACGTCCAACATCTACCGTAAACTGGACGTAGCCAATCGTACCGAGGCTGTTGCTCGTGCCCGTCAACTCAAATTCCTTTCTTAATCCAGCCAATAAACAAAAAAAATAAACCCTCAATACCCCATTTGTCAGATGCGGTACAAGTTCACACGTCGTAAACTCTACTTATAAAGAAATGGAGAGTTTTTATGGCGAATTATTACGAGATCAAAATCAAAGGTCACCTCAACCCGGGTTGGACAGAGTGGTTTGAAGGTTTCAACGTAGTACATCTGGACAATGAAGTGACCTTGCTGTACGGCTGGTTGCCTGACCAGGCTGCCCTTTACGGTCTTCTCAAGCGCATCCGGGATCTCAATTTAACTCTACTTTCAGTGTCCAATGAATCCCCCGCCAGAAACGGCAAGGATACAAAATTTATTGATGATTTATTAGTGTAAATAGGAGAAAAAAATGGAAACAAAAAAATCATTTATCAACAAACATTCAGCTTTACTTTATTTCGTTTTGACATTTGTAATCACCTGGGGTTGTATGGCATTGGTTGCAAGTCCGGAAGGATTTCAAATCTCTGCAGAGAAACTGGATGAATTAGGTCCCCTGGTATATGTCGGAATGCTTGTCGGCCCAAGCCTATCAGGACTTCTCCTGACAGGCTTGGATTCGGGGAAATCTGGTTTCAGTGAGTTATAGGCCAGATTATCCAAATGGCGCGTCGGATTTAAATGGTACGCAATTGCCTTGCTGGCTACCCCTTTGGCAGCATTGATCCTCTTAATGGTACTCTCTATGGGTTCACTTGAATTTGTGCCTGGACTATTCACTGCAGAAGATAAAACATCGCTCGTGATAACAGGTATCATTATGGGTCTTTTTGTTGGGCTTTTTGAGGAAATTGGTTGGATTGGCTTCATCGTACCCCGTATGCGAAGGCGTTTCAGTGTTCTGTCCACAGGCATTATTGTCGGATTACTCTGGGGGGCCTGGCACTTTCCTCCGTTCTGGCAAGCTGATACTTTTTCGGGCGCATTCCCGTTCTTCCTGTTGATCATCCGCTTGTTTGCCTGGCTGCCGCCTTATCGAGTGTTAATGGTCTGGTTTTACGAACGAACTGGAAGCTTGTTCCTGACGATCCTGTTCCATGCCAGTTTGGATTTCACCATGTTTGTGTTGCCTTCCGCAACGCTATCAGGCGGGGCATTGGTTACCTGGATACTGGTATGGTCTGGTTCCTTATGGGCAACGGTTGCAATTCTTTCAAAAGTCGGCCTCGTTCCCCAAATTTTTACTAAAAAACAACCGGTTTAGTTGCTAAATTATTCAGTGAGGGTGTTAGTCCCATAACCTCACTTATCCAAAAAAAATATCCAAACCGAAGGAGATATAAAATGAATAATAATGAAGATTCTGAAAAAACATTCGGCTGTGAAACCTGCCCGATAAGACAGAAATCGGAAGCCAACCCGAAGAGCTTGATGGCGCGATTATGGCGCTGGCACACCAATTGGTGCCCTGGCTGGAAAGAATACCAGGCTCACTTATCCAAACAGACTAATCAAATCATAGGAGTTTAAAATGTCACAGCCAATGCCCCCTTTGTTAAATAAAACCATGAAATTTGTTTTGCGTTCTCCCATGCAACGCATGATCAGCAATTATCTGACCCTGATCACTTTCACAGGACGGAAGTCTGGCAAAACTTATACCACCCCGGTCAGTTATTTCCAAAAAGATGGCCAAGTGTGTATTTTCACACACGCCAATTGGTGGAAAAATCTACAAGGTGGTGCTCAGGTCACCCTACGGCTGCGGGGAAAGGATGTCCAGGGAATCGCGCAATCAATCGCGGAGGATAAACAAACCATCGCCAAATGTCTAACGGAACATTTGCAAAAATCCAAATTCGATGCCAAATTCTATAATGTAAGCTATGATGAAAACGGAATACCCCTCAAGGAAGATGTCGATCAGGCAGTCCAAACCGTTGCGATGGTGCAGGTGAATCTGGATGATTAAATGATCAACTAATTCACCCGCACCACTGAAACAATCTTCAAGTTCAGGGAGTGAATTTTTGATAGGATACCCAGGAGAGCTGCCCGATCAGGTAGTTCTCCTTTTGATTGTTTTCTCTAATAGATATTTTTTCAACCTTACTGATATTGTATATTTTTTTTCGTATAATTGACAATAGACACTTTCAATATATATTTTGGAGATTATCCATGAACCTATACGAAGTGATGATGAATCGGCGCTCGGTGCGCAATTTTAAAGATCAACCCATCCCGCAGGAGATCATTAATCAACTCCTGGATGCAGCCAACAATGCCCCCTCCGGCGGGAATATCCAGCCGATCTCCATTATCTTGATCCAGGAAAAAGAGAACCGCGAGATCCTTTCCGAGATGGTTGGCAATCAGCCTTGGGTCAAGAATTCTCCGCTGTCGATGATCTTCTGCCTAGATTTCAATCGTGTCAAACGTTGGGCTAGCCTTAATGGGACTGAATTCAAAGGCGAACAGGCATTGGCCCATTTTTTGATCTCCTATGCCGATGTGATGTGCGCTGCCCAATCAGTGGTTTTGCTGGCGGAGAGCCTGGGCTTGGGGTCGGTTTACGTGGGTACCATCCAATCCCAGATGGATGAAGCGCGGGAACGCTATGCTATTCCAGAATTCGTATTACCTTTGATGATTCTTTCGCTGGGGTATCCCAAATCGATTCCGCGCACCATCCCCAAGCTGAAACCCGAGGTTATTGTGCACCACGAACAGTACCACACGCGCAGTGATGAAGAGATTTCACAAGCCTTTGATCAGAAGTATGGAAATTTCAGCATCAAAGCGGAAGAATATCTGGAGAAAGCTTTCATTGAAGCCGTCGAAGCAGATAAACAGGGTGGCGATGGCTGGACAGAATGGGCTGTGGAACAGATGAAAAAAATGGAAATCCGTAACGATGCTCAATTTCTTTTTAAACTGCGTTATCCATCCCATCTCATGGTGCAAATGAACGCCGAATTGATTCAATCCTTCAAAAACGCCGGCTTCGATTTCTTTGTAGAACCCCATTAGGGTGCACCGCTGTTGCACCTTTTTTCTTTTCTACCTGCGATTGGTGCATCACGGATGCGCCCTATTAGAACTGTCTTTTTCAGGGAAGAATGAAAATACGATCCCAAATCGTTCGAGATGCCTTATTCGTTTATATCATGACCTTTGGTCATTCGTTTCAAATTCGTTAAGGGCAATTCCGGGAATTCTATTTTCGTAGCAGGCTGTAATTTTCATTCATGATTCTAGGACTAGTCAGTTTTTTCTATGAGCCATCAGCTATTAGCAATGAGCTATTTCTCACCTTTCATTTTTGTTAACTCAACTTACAGCTGTTTTTCCGTATCGATTCTTAGAAACAGGCGTCTTAAAGGATAAGTCGACACCAGCAGTCGTTGGTGGCAATCCCAATCAAATCCAAGTTGACATAAACAATCATAATGAAGGAGACTTATCCAATGAAAATTGTAACAATCGCAACAATTCTGATGTTGTTGTTGGGGGGTGGAATATCCACCGTGGCGGCGCAGACCAGCCTGCCAGGAGATGTGCTTTATCCGGTGAAAAATCTGGTGGAAGATATCGAGTTAGGTTTGACAACCAACCCAGACGTAAAGTTTCAAATTGCTTCTCAACATGCAAATCAACGCTTTTTGGAAATTCAGACGATGATTGAAAATGGCGAGATTGTTCCAGAACCATTTTTCTTTGAATGGCAAATGCAACTCTGTACCGCATTAGAATATGCCCTGCAATCAGGCGATCCCACCGGGAGTTTACTGATGGTTCAACAGATGTTGCAACAACAAACGATGCAGGCCAACAAAGGGGAACAGACTGGCGAACCGATCATGAATCTATTCAAAAATACACTTCAAAACCAGGCAAATTTGGTCGATGCTGGTATAGCTGAACCTGACAAATTAGCCAGCGAACTCGATTATATGGCAACCTTTAAAAAGCAAAATGGGAAACAAGCATTGGAAGAATCCTGGGAATCTCTTTATTTGGCTGACGCTCAAATCTCAGGCGATGACAGTAGCGGAGAAATTCCTGATGATTATCAATTTATGTATATGACTGGCAAGATCGTTGATGACGATGATGACGGCCAGGACGGTAACAATAATCATCAAAACAGTGGCGACAATGAGAATGGTGACGGCAACGATAGCAGTGGCGGTCAAAATG
>JACZIY010000730.1 GCA_014860845.1 Anaerolineaceae bacterium | reverse complement strand
ACATTACATGGTCTGCATGATGTAAAAAACGTATCCATACCATTCGTGGTATTGGTTGAAAATGTTTATTTCTTCCTGTTCAAAATCCAGTTGTTGCAGTCGATCAGGGTCGGACCGGTATTTTTCGCGCAGCATGTTAATCCTCGCCTGCATGGGTTGGTAATATTCATCCGTCCAACTGCTATTGGGGAACACAAAATAATCAATCAGGTAATAATCACATGCAAAGATATTGTCCAGGTTCTCTTCCAGGCTCTTCATCTCAGGATAACCAGTTTTCCAGAATTCTTTTACCTTATCCGGAGGAGGGGGATCTGATTTCAGCCAGGTCAACTCAGTGACAGCAATGTATCCACCTGGTTTCAATAATGGTTTCCAATTGCGCAAACCAGTCTAAAATCCCATGATGTAGATCGCTCCTTCCGACCAGATCAGGTCAAAACTGGCAGGCGAAAACTGCAACTCTCTCATTGATTGATTGAAAACGTGGACTCGCTTTTCCAGACCCAGCTCAGATACCTTTTCCTGCAAACGATCCAGAAAAGGTTGGTGTGTGTCGACGGCATGAATCACTCCCTCTGATAGCTCTACCAGGTCGAGCGTCTGTGCACCAGGACCACTGCCCACATCCAGGATGACGGGTTCCTCAGGTAGTGAGGTCAATCTTCGGAAAGCACGCCGGGTCGATTCCGAATCGCCCGGACCCTCACGTGGCAAGTCTTGGTGTATTTCAAAGAAAAAATCCATTTCACACTCCTGAAAGTATTGTTAAATTGAAACCCGTGTCAATTTATTTTTAAAACGATCCAGTTCTTCATGCTTTTCTGAGCTTCGTATTGACCCAGTGAACAGGCTGGGTAATCCGGGTTACCTGCATCCACAAGGATGTATTCAATACCCTGCTCAATCAGCCATGCCTGATCGCAAATCCTATCATCCGGGTAAACCGGTACAATCCTACGGGTGAAGTGTTCGCCAAATAATCCATATTCATAATAAACGATCGCCTGGGTAGCAATGCCCAGCACCCCATCTTCCGGCACTGTTTGATCCACCACATACAACATCTCTTTGGTTGTATACGATTGAGCCGAGATCGAATCGAAGCGATGCTGCTTCCAGAATGCTTTGTAGCCCCAAAAGGATTTGGCTGGATTACCATAGACCGACATGAACAGCGTAAAAATAGATAAAATACTGATGGCGTAGATCAACACCAGTCCAAGTTTCGGTCTGAGCGCTTCAAGCAGGGCTGTCAACCCCAGACACAGAAAGGCAAACAAGATCATAAAGTAGCGTCCATCATACGGTGTCCACCCTGAACGCAAGAAAGCAAATGTCACCGGCGTTGTGAACAAAAATAGACTGGTGAGTACCATCAGAGGTTGTTTTTGTCGGAACGTGACCACCATCACGTAGATGGAAACGATATAGAAAACGAAAATACCTACCAGCCCAAACCAGGAGGAGTCCTCAGAGAAGGGGATATGATCACTGTATCCGAAGATATGTTGATTCAACAGAGATTTATTCACTTCCAGTGAAAGACCGGTTCGGGTCCCGACATATTTGGGAACAAAGGCTTTTAGCTGCATCAATTTGGTCAGGTAAGGTTCCGGGATGCCCTGGAAATCCATGATCTGATACGCCCACCTGCCAGCCATCAAACCAGCATGTTCGATAGGGGTGGCATCCTCCTGTAGTGCGCTTTGGGAGGTCATCTCGAGTGCATCCGGATCAAGAATAGAGCCAAAATGCACGTAATTACTGATATAAATCGGTGAACTGAACAGGATAAATGCCAGTAAGGCCGAGGCAGCCAGGGTGAAAACTTCTTTAAAGGTGATCTTA
>JACZIY010000729.1 GCA_014860845.1 Anaerolineaceae bacterium | reverse complement strand
AGCGAAAATGATGAGTGCGCTGTTGAGATCATTCAACAGGTTTGGATTGAAGATCATCACACCTGCCAGAGTCAACATGAGCGTACCGCCGATCAGTTTGAGGATGCGGCCATGTTTCTCTTCCATGCGGGATGCTTTTAAGGTGAACACTGCGGCAAAGAAAATCACCAGCTCATCAAGCTGGTAGATCAACATATAGACCAACAAAAGGAGAATAAATTCCCCTGTGGAAACATTTTGAGCGGAGATCATATTGGTCCACAAAACCGGGAACCCGGCAGTACAGGAGAATTCCACCAGGGATACCCCTGCTGCTAACACAACTGTAGCACTGATCACACCCCATAAGGAGTTGCTGGCTTCCAGAACTTTGCGCATGCGTTTGAAGAGACCGGGTTTTGACTCATCACTGATGGTAAAGGAAACCCCTTCCTTATACCAGAAATAGTCTTTAATGTTTACCAGGGCGAAAACCAATGCAACCAGCGCAACCACGACCTGAATCCAGGTGACAAAGCTGATGAAGGTCAGGAATGTGAATAAGCCGGCAATGAATAGAGCATACACCAGAGCCGTGATGGAGATGAAAATGATGCCAATTAACGCCACACGTTTGCGGGATCCGGTATGCAAGGTTAGTGCAATCAGCATGGTTAACACCCAGATAGAACAGGGATTCACACCGTCGACAAAAGCAATTAATAATGTGGCAATGAAAAGCGGCTGGTTGTTCAAATCAACTTCGCCGATCAAAGGAATATTTATTTTGCGATTTTTAACAATTTCCTCTTCGGTATTTGCTGGAGCAGGGGTGGAGGATTGGCTTGTTTCAGCCGGAACGATGATTCCAGCCCCCGCATCCACACAACCGTTATCAATACAATTTAGAATAGCCTCTTCAAATTCAACTTCCATCCCCTCGGCATAGCCTTCCCAATACTGGTCACCAATAAAGATGGTAGGAACGCCCCAGGCTTCAAATCCATGTGCATCAGCCATGGAGAGAAATTTTTCCTGGTTCTCTGCGGAATTGTAAATTTCGTAAAAACGCAATTCTACTTCCGGGTATTTTTTTGCGAAATCTTCAAATATTGGTTTTGCTGCAGCACAATGCGGGCATCCCTCACCCCAGAACATATAAATTACAACCGGATTACCTTCTTGCGCAGCCACTGGTTTGGGGGAGGTAAATGT
>JACZIY010000728.1 GCA_014860845.1 Anaerolineaceae bacterium | reverse complement strand
TAAATATGAATATGAAAATAATCCAATCAGTTCACCTATTTCATATTTCCCTTGCGAGACACGATTAATCAATGGGGCGTTTTCATCAATTGATAATTCATCCCACTCCTCATCCAGTTGAGTTGGGTTGTAAGTGGGGGAAGACCACAAGCCTAGAATCTCACCCGTTTTCGCATTCATGATTACAGCCGCACCATCAAAACCATCGAGAGATTTCACTAATTGTTGTTGTCTGGTAAGATCAATGGTCGTTCTGATGTCTCTTCCATCAGGAGGACGAGCATAGAGCAATTCATTCCACCAGATATCCGAAGTTGGGATGCCTGCTAATCCACGAAGATATAGATCCATACTGGCTTCTAATCCGCTCTGCCCTAAAAATGGGTGGTTATACCCCACAGTTGTAGATAATGAAGGCTCCTGCAATAATCTTTCATATGATCCACGATCACCGGTTGTGATTGAAATTGGATTATTTTGTCGATCCAGTAAATTTCCACGTGGAACATAACGGTCATTAATAATTTTTCTTAAATTATCGGTTCTTGAAAGTAACCCATCCGAACGTATGGTAGCCCAATAGGCAGTGATCAACGAAATAAAAATAAAACTCAACATCATTATTGAATATGTGAATATATAAGGTTCTGCTTCATCCTGAACCACTGTTCTTGAAGTCTGATTTTGACTGATCCAGAGCAAAATGAGAATTGCTGTAAATACGGTTAAAAGAGATGAGCCACCATAGGACAAAAATGGCAGCGTAACACCTGTTAATGGTAAAAATCGTGTGTTTCCTCCGATAATGAGAATCGACTGGATGGATAGGAAAACAGTAATTCCTGATGCCAACAATCGATGGTATTGATTTCTCCCCTTTATAGCGATTGAAAATCCTCTAAAGGCAAGAAAAGAAAAAAGACAAATTATAAAGAGACTTCCAAATAAACCTAATTCTTCACTGATGGCTGCAAAGATAAAATCTGATATAGCAACCGGAACAATCCCTGGACTTCCCAACCCTGGTCCTGTTCCAAAAATGCGTCCTGCAGCAATTGCCTGAATGGATTGAATTATCTGATATGAACCACCGGATGCGTCTAACCATGGATTTAACCAGCCATCAATACGTATCTGAATGACAGCAAAATTCTGGTAACCAAAGTATCCAGCCACACCAATGATTGATAAAAATATGAATAAAGATCGTTTCTTCCCGGAAACGATAAAAATAAAAAATGCATAAATCATCAGAAAAATCGTTGCTGTTCCCAGATCTCGTTGGGCAAAAAGAACTAAAATGGAAGCAATCACCATGACCAATGAAGGAATGAATAAGACAGATAAATTCCTTCTTAATGCCCAGTTGTCAGCAAAAAAAGCTGACAGATAGATGATAAATAACAGTTTTAATGGTTCGGATGGTTGGAAGTAAATTCCACAGCATCCCAACCAGAGGCGTGGTCCTTCCCCACCGGGGTAAATACCAAAAAAGAACGTTAAAACAGTAACAAGTAAACCTAAAGAGAGCCAGATATATTTGTATCTACGTAAAAGGTTGATAATGGTGGGCAGTTTAATTCCAAAAATTAAAATGAATGAACCAAGACCAAACCAGATTAGTTGACGCCAGCCAAATGCAATCGAAAGGCGGAAGATGGTAAACAACCCAATTCCCATCAACGTATACACGATGGGTAATATATACGGATCCCGATTGGGTAAGTATCGCATACTGGATTTATGAATTAAGAAGCTGAGAATTAGCCATACCACGAATCCAACCCATTGCTCCCACTTGATTGGACTTTGCCAGCTTAATGTGCGAATAACAGGTGCAAATGTGAGCACAGCACTGTACAGAAAAAGGATTAAACCACCTAGAAAAAATAGGCTGAATTGAAGACGATCTCTATCATTGAAGAAAAGATTTTTGTTTTGTTTCACTGTAAATATTTATTATTAAATATGCTGAGTTTTTCTTTTTGGTTAGAATCGATATAATCTGGATGGGTGGTTAATGCACTGGCAAGGGCATGGTGACAATCACAATCATAAGGTCCATGTTTTTTTATGAGGTTAAGTACTGAATTATTCGCTACCTGACTATTTCTCTTGAGGATCTTTAAAATCATATCTACGGTAACTGATTCTTCATGTACATGCCACACATCATAATCCGTCACGTGGGCAAATGCTGCATAACACATTTCGGCTTCACGAGCGAGAAATATCTCGGGTGAAGTAGTCATCCCAATGATAGACATTCCCCATGACCGGAATAAATTTGATTCTGCTTTGGTTGAGAACCTTGGTCCTTCAATCGTGACTAAGGCGCACCCATTGTGAACTTTCGCACCTGTGTCGATGACGGATTCACACAATAACTGAGAGAGGTGTGGACAGAAAGGATCTGCTGTACTGACATGGGCGACCAGTCCTGACTCGAAAAATGTTCTCACTCGATCTTTCGTGAAATCAACAATTTGATCTGGTATCACAATATCACCTGGAGCGAAATCTTCCCGTAATGATCCACAGGCTGAAATCGCAATCACGCTTTTGACTCCTAATTTCTTAAGAGCAAAGATATTTGCCCGGTTATTAATTTCAGAAGGCGGTATTTGATGGCCGATACCATGTCGCGCTAAAAATGCAATCGTTTTTCCCTCTACTTCAGCAATGAAGATCGGTGAACTGGGTTGACCATACGGAGTTTCAACGATCAGATTTTCATTGATAGAAACTCCTTCCATTTGATAAATACCCGTTCCTCCGATGACACCGAGATCAATCTTGTAAGACATTGGTACCTCCTTCGAAGAATCTACTAGTGGGAATTAATTGTATGAATAATTAATTTTACATTACCAACTTGAAGCATATCATTGTCAGCCAAAATACATGGTTGAACAATACGTTCATCATTCAGGAATGTGCCATTGGTTGAATTAAGATCATGTATCCACCAATTTTGATCGATTAAATACAATCTTGCGTGTTGCGCAGAAATTGTCTCATCTGGAATGTGAATCTTACAATTAGGATCACGACCCAGGAGCACGTCGGTTTGCTTAATTACAAATGCTTCCTGTTCTGGATTCTCTTTATATGAAATGCGAATATGGGAAGACAAATCAGGAGAGAGCAGCTTAATTTGTGTGTTTAATTGACGCCATGTTGTTAAAAATAACAACCCAACAAACCCTAATAAAAGAATAGCCAGGATGATTCTAAGGATGAGAACAATTATAGCTGTCATTTTGGATCTACAATTCTTGGGATTTCTGCTGTGGAACCATGATCAAAATCATTTGGGTCGCTCTCTTCTCCATAGACTAATGGATAATTTGCAATTGAGATTACATCACCTGTACGAAGCAAAGCCTGTTTAATTCTAACGCCATTTACAAATGTGCCGGATGTTGAATTTAAATCAAAAAGTACAAAATTTCCATTGATATTTCGAATTTGTGCATGATTCCTGCTAATGGTGGGATCATCAATGATCAGGTGGTTGTCATTTTTTCTACCTATTTGAGTGATTGCAATCGTTAGTGGGAAGATATCTTTATTAGCCAACAATAGATATGCATCTGTTTTGAATTTTTTAGTTTCGCGAACATTTGAATTTGTTTCCATTACCGCAGTTTTTTCTATTTCGTTTGTGACCGAATAAGAATTTATCCGATATTCACTCAATGCCAGGATTTCAGGATCAGCAAAAAATTCGACGCTGATTTCTCCTGTGAAATAAGAGTCATACTCCTCCGCACTTTCGGTTAATGTTTTTTGGATTTCACGTATCCAATGCTGGTCGGACCTGAGATTTGTGTAGACTTCAGGATGGACAGATATGGAATAGATGTTAGGTAACGGTTCATTATTATTGATAGCCTGGATTAAAATATCTCGTATTTCATGAATAATTGAAATGGCTACTGATTTTTGGAGTGAATTCCAGGGAAGTATTAGTACACTGCTCTCAATCAAATTTTGTAATTGTTTTTCTATTTTCTCAAATATGGATTTCATATTTTATAATTATAAAGCGAAAGGGAAAACAAGCAATGACACCTGATAAAGCGGAAGGTTTTGTGGAAATTGAACACACTGCAGATATTTCATTGAAAATTTGGGCAAAAACCCTGAATAATCTTTTTAAGTTAGCCGTTGATGGAATGAATAGCATCATCGAAATTGACCTCGATGACAATGATACAGGAAAATACCAGAAATTTAGCATACAAGATATGGATTTGGAAAGTATGTTGGTTTCGCTCTTAAATGAATGTAATTATATAATTCAACAAGATCTCATCTGTACAAAAATCATGAATATCTTTGTGGAAAATGAGAAGATCACGGGGAACTTATTTCTGCAGGGCATAAGAACCTTCCGAAAAGAAATTAAAGCAGTAACGTACCACAACCTAAAAATCAATTCTTCTACAAAAGGTTATTCGGTTGTTATTGTTTTTGATGTATGATAGAGGTGGATTAAAATGGTCGCCTTAACTGATTTTAAGAAGATAAGTGACTACGAGTGGGAAATTTCCAGGAATTTCCGATCTGATATGCGTGTACCGGTAAGAATTTTTTCAACCCGGAAAATGTTAGAACAGAGTCTATCTGATTTATCGGTTGAGCAGGCTATCAATGCTTCAACACTTCCTGGCGTTGTAGGCTCGGTCGTTGTTATGCCAGATATGCATCAGGGTTATGGGTTTCCAATAGGCGGTGTTGCAGCTACTGATTTTTCAACAGGTGTAATCTCACCGGGTGGCATCGGTTATGACATCAATTGTGGTGTTCGTTTGCTGGCATCACAGATATCCTATGAGAGCGTAAAAGGTCAAATTCAATCACTGGTTATTGCCTTGAATCACCATTGCCCTAGTGGTGTGGGGTCTGAAGGCGGCATTCACCTGTCTTTGAAAGAGTTAGAAGAAGTGTGTGAAACTGGCTCTCAATGGGCTCTGAAAAAAGGATTTGCTACCCAACAGGATTTACGCAGAACGGAAGAGAGTGGATGTATCCCAGGAGCGAACGCTAAAAAATTAAGTGACAGAGCCAAAAAAAGAGGTTTACCACAATTAGGAACACTAGGCAGTGGCAATCATTTTATTGAAATTGACCTGATAGAACAGGTTTTTGATGAAGAAACAGCAAATATCTTTGGAATTCAACAAGGAAATCTTGCGGTTATGATACATTGCGGATCTCGTGGTCTTGGACATCAAGTTTGTAGTGATACCGTTCAATTTTTTCAAGAAACTATACATAAATATGGGATCAAGATACCAGATCGGGAATTAGTCTGCGCTCCCTTGAATTCACCAGAAGGTCAGGACTACCTGGCAGCCATGCGCGCTGCAGCAAATTATGCGTTTTGTAATCGACAGGTATTGGCTCACCTAGCCAGAAGAGCGTTCGAACAGGTATTGGCTGGAAAGGTAAAAAACTGGCAACTTTATCAGGTCTATGATATTGCTCATAATATTGGAAAAATTGAAGACCATTTAGTGGATGGCATTCTACGAAAAGTTTGTGTTCATCGAAAAGGTGCAACCAGAGCATTCGGACCAGGTGCAAGTGGTATCCCGGACGAATTTTCGAAAACTGGACAACCTGTTCTCGTTCCCGGCAGTATGGGAACATCATCCTGGGTGCTTGC
Source organism: Anaerolineaceae bacterium (assembly GCA_014860845.1). Next base: position 12,929 of record JACZIY010000728.1, on the reverse strand, counting down.
AGGCACGAAGACTAGTATGGAACGTTCGTTTGGTTCCAGTTGCCACGGGGCAGGTCGCGTGATGAGCCGCAAAAAAGCAAAAAAGACAATTCGGGGAGACCAACTAAAAATCGACCTGGAGAAAAAAGGAATATACATACAAGCTGGATCTATGTCTGGTTTAGCTGAGGAGGCACCTGAAGCTTACAAAGACGTGGATCAGGTCATTGAAGCAGTCAATGGGGCTGGTCTAACACGGAAAATAGCCAGATTAGTCCCTTTAGCTGTGGTAAAAGGATAGTTTATTCTTTTTCGCCTAATCGGCTGCTAATAGATGCTATTCTGGCATTGGTAATTTTTATAAAATCCTTTACCAGAAGTTTAATATTAATCCCCCTTTGACCACCAGAAACGTGCATCCAATCCAATTCAGTGGCGGAATTGTCTAACAAAATTCGGAAACCCTTATTTATTAATGCCAGAGCTGAAATTCCACCTGTCTGTAATCCCGTCAATTGTTCAGCTTCCTGTGGGGTGGGGAATTCAAGTTTCTTTTCATTGAGAAATTTGGCAATTAATTTTAAGTCTGCAGTTTTATCCGCAGGAACGATTGCAAGAATTGGTTTTCCTGGATTGACAGGCTGGAGAACAATTGTCTTGAAGACTCTTCCAACAGGAACATTCAACAAATTAGCTGTTTCCTGTGCAGACCTCTTTCCACCCGGAATTTCGAAAACTTCAAAGGGAATTTTTCTGGTTTGAAGAAAACGAGTAACATTGTTCGCTGTCATGTATATTTCCTTTTATCCACAACATAAATTGGATTGCTGAATATCCAACCTCGTTTTTGGCCAAAAAATTGAGTGTAACATTCAACCCGGTAAATTCCAGGTGATTTTGAAATATAAGTACAAATCTCCTGATCATTCCAGATTTTTATGACTTTTCCATTGTGAATTAATCGACATTCTGATACTTCCGGTAGCTTAATCTGAAAAGTTAAGGATGAATCCAGTTCGATTTCTTCTCCCATAATGGCTGTTTTTTGTTTTCCCTGGGCATAGAAACGAAATCCTTTTGTTGAAGCCGGTAAATCATATCCAATAAAAGAATTACCTTGCTGAAATGCATTAATAATCAATTTGCGATCGACGAGATAATCTCCGGTCATTGGGTGTGGAATAAGCAAATGGTTATTAACACATTTGAAATGGAACTGGTAAGGGAATATAAATCGTGTGATTAAGGCTTTTTTCATCACTAGCCGATGGGCGTCAGACCCTCCGACAGCTGTCAATTTTTTACCGGATAATAATAAATCATCCCATCTTTTCAAGGCTAAAGGATGAGGTCCATGCCCGTAACCATTTGGTAAAAACACATTCACCAGAAGCTGAATCCAACTTTTGGATTCGTTTTTTAATTCACTGAGATGGTTCCAGATTTCAATACCAGTATAGCCATCGATGTTCCAATTCTCCCAGGTAATAGCGGTTTCATTCACCTGTGGGAGGGAATCCTCAAATGGATGTGCAAGAAATGACAATCCTCCATGTTTCTTAACTTGATTGATTAACTGTTGGGTGTTCTCAGCATAATTACAAAGTTCTTTGGATTGTCCGAAAGTAATGAGATGATTTTTTTGCGGTTCCTGGATCTTATTATGGATTTCCTCACCAATGATAACAAGAATTTTCTTCCTGTTTTTCTGAAAGTAACCATCCAGATGATGAACCAGGACATTATGGTCCGTGATGATCAATCCATCCAATCCAGACGAAATCCCAGCTTCAGCAATTTTTTGATGGGTCCAACTACCATCAGAATATATACTATGAATATGGAGGTTAATAACTATTTCTTCCACAGGTTGACTATTTTCCCTTATAAACGTTATAATTTGGTCTGTTATTTCTCAGGGTGATCCTGAATACTTAATTGGAGGATGAACGTGGTTATATACGTAGATGTGGCTTTGATTATAACTTCAGTTGCGCTAATCATTAGTGTAATTATGCAAAATAAGGGTGTAGGTTTAGGCGGGTTAACCGGTGGCGATACAGGTGTCTTTACAGCTCGTCGTGGTATTGAAAAGACCTTATTCTACATCACCATTGGATTGAGTGTAATATTCTTTATTTTAACAATTACAGCGGTGATAATTCGAAATTAAGGGATTTATACATCATACTGATGTACCAAGTTCATAGAACCATCCTGGGCGATTCAATACTGAAAAGATGGTCGCCCTATTTTCTTTAAAGATAAACCTTATGAAAAAATTACGTTGGCAGTTACTCATCATTTTCCTGACAGGTTTGGTTGTTGGAATTTTATTAATCAATGAAAAACCGGAGGCATCATCTTCTGTGGATGTTCCTGAACCTCAGCAGGGTGGTGTATATAGTGAAGCGTTGGTTGGTAAATTTCAGAGATTGAACCCAGTATTGGATTATTACAATTCAGCTGATCGTGAATTAAATCGATTGCTATTTAGCAGGATGATTACATTTGAAGAACGAGGAATCCCGAAGTTAGAATTAGTGGAAACTTATGGTATTTCTCAAGATGGAACAATTTACAATATTACTCTTCGTCCCGACGTGAAATGGCATGACGGTAAAGCTCTAACCACGAATGATATTTTATTTACAATCAATATGATCAGAGATGGTGAGGGTGTTGTACCCGATGATATTCGATCTTTCTGGACTGAGGTGGATGTCAAAACATTAAGCGAGACAACGATTCAATTTCGTTTGCAAGAACCTTTTGCGCCTTTCTTAGATTACCTTTCCTTCGGAATTCTTCCCGAACACTTATTAGGTGATCTAAGCTTTGAACAAATGATTGATTCCGGGTTTAATTTACAACCAGTTGGAAGTGGTCCATACTCATTTGAGGGTTTAATAACTGAGAATAATCAGATTAAAGGTGTTATTCTACGAGCTAATCAGAATTATTTTGAGGAACCCCCTCTAATCGAACAAATGGTGTTTCGATATTATGACAATTCTTCTGATGCCTTAAAAGCTTTTCAGGATGGATTGGTACTGGGGATTAGCAAAGTTGAACCTACAATTTTAAGAGAAGTATTAACCAATCCTGATCTGGCTTTATATACCGCCAGAGAACCTCGATTGACCCTGATATTCTTTAATCTTAAAAATCAAGAAGTGCCATTCTTCCAGGATGTCAATATTCGAAAAGCATTATTATCAGGGTTGAATCGTCAAAAAATGGTTGATAAAATCTTCAATAGCCAGGCAATTATTGCAGATGGACCCATCCTACCGGGTACCTGGGCTTACTATGATGGTATAAAATCTGTTGAATTTGATCCAACAATTGCTACCCAATTAATCAAAGATGCCGGATATGTTCTGGGAGGTGAGAACTCAACCATTCGAACGAAAGATGGCGTGGAGTTTAGATTTGAACTACTTTATCCGGATGATGATACGCACCGCCAAATGGCTGAGATGATTCAACAGAATTGGGAAGCATTAGGCACTTCAGTAAATATCCGTGGGGTATCTTATTCTGAATTAATCAATTCTTATTTGAATCCTCGTTCATACCAGGCTGCATTAATTGACCTGGATCTATCCTGGACTCCAGACCCTGATCCCTACCCATTTTGGGATCAGGTACAGGCAACTGGGGGACAGAATTATTCACAATGGGATAATTTTGTCGCCAGTGATTATCTTGAGCAATCCAGGATCACTACTAACCTGATTGACAGATCTTTGTTCTATCGAAATTTCCAGGTCGTTTTTGAAGAAGAACTCCCTGCCCTCCCACTTTTGTATCCTGTTTACAATTTTGCGATTTCGACTCAGATACGAGGAGTTTCTGTGGGACCGATGTTTGATACCAGCGATCGTTTTCTAACGGTGAAGAATTGGTTTATTACCGGGCCAAGACCTGAGAACATTACAACACCATCACTCGAAAATTCAAGTGGTGGTGGGTGATGTGGAAGTTAGAATTAGAAGAAGAAATATTAAAGGAAACACTTTCAGAATGGGAATCATTTCTTTTTTCAAAAGAGATTTATTGGCAATTAAATTTATCCAATAAAAAATTCTTATCTTCTGAACGAAGAGTCAGAATCAGTGTAGGTCGTTTGTTGATCTCATCTTTTCTTCTAAAAAACCATAATTTTCTTGATAGTGAATCAATATTAATTCAATTTATTGCATTAAAAAATAAATGGTTGGCTAACTGGCAAAAAAAAGCTTCTGAAGAATTACCCGTAAGAATCCGCCAATGGAACCGAACTGTAAGTGATTTACGGGTAGATGCTGGTTTCTCTCAACCTCAAATGAATAATCAGCTTCAGATTCGATTGATGATCGGTCTATTACTCGATGAAATCGATGAAATTGAGAGAGAGCAAAACCTTCAACAATTAGCTGTTCTGGATCAAAAGCTAAAACATGCAACAATTGAAAATGGTTTTATTTGGGAAATTGAATTATTGGAGTTTTTTCCACAAGAGAAATATTGGTATTTGTATAGGAGAATAAAACTGCCAGGAGAGAAAAAATGACCTTTTATACGAAAACAGGTGATGATGGAACGACTGGATTGTTAGGGAAGGATCGTGTAAAAAAATATGATCTCCGTATGGAAACGATTGGGAGTCTGGATGAAGCCAGTGCTGCTTTAGGTTTATGTAGAGCTTTTGTATGTTCGGTAGAGATCCAGGAGATCATTTTAAAGGTTCAAAAACAACTTTATCTTGTTATGGGAGAAGTGGCTTCAGAAAAAGACATAGCTGAAAAATTCCGTGCTATCAATCAGGAAAGTGTCACCTGGATTGAAAATAGCATTGAAAAAATTAGCCAGAAGACAACTATTCCTTCTGAATTTATTGTTCCAGGGGATACAAAAGGGGGAGCTTTTCTCGCATTGTCCAGGACGATCGTCCGCCGAGCTGAGAGACGTTTGGCTGAGCTACTGGATCTAGGCTTTGTTGAGAATCAGGAGTTATTAAGATTTCTGAATCGATTATCATCTTTATTATTTATTTTGGAATTATATGAAAACTTTATTGCAGGCAAAGGTGATCAAACACTGGTGAAATAATGCATTTAACTGGAACAATAATCAATGTCATTACGATTCTATTAGGGGGATTTTTTGGTTTATTATTAGGAACTCGATTACCTGAAAAAGTCCGATATACCGTGATGATGGCATTAGGATTATTCACATTTGCATATGGCATTCGATTATTCATTCAAACAGGAAATGCGCTGGTTGTATTAATTAGCATGTTGGTTGGGGTCTTATTGGGTGAATGGTGGCGAATTGAGGATGGTTTATCACACCTGGGGGTTTTTCTTGAGAGAAAATTTAACAGGAACAAAGGGATTGAAAGTGCAAAATTTATCCGCGGATTTCTGACTGCCTCATTGTTATTTTGCATTGGGCCTATGGCAATTCTGGGTTCAATTCAGGATGGTCTTACCGGAGATTTTAACACGCTGGTAATAAAAGCAATTATGGATGGTTTTGCAGCGATTGCTTTTGCATCCAGCCTTGGAATTGGTGTGATGTTTTCCAGTCTTGTGATACTTGTTTATCAGGGTGGTTTATCATTATTAGCTACCCAATTGCAGTTCATTATGTCAGAGCAGGTACTGGCAGAATTCAGCGCTATAGGGGGAATTATGTTAATGGGGATTGCTGTGAGCAGTTTGTTAGAAGTGAAGAAAATCAGGGTTGCTAACTTCTTACCTGGTTTTATTGTTTTACCTCTGGTGATTTGGATATTTAATTTATTTGGGATATATTAAAAAAAATCAGGTCTGAAATTAGGATATCAGACCTGATTTTTTGATTTTATTGTTTTCCTAATAATTCATCAATTGTTGCAAACAAAGTATCACCATAAACCAGTTTTCCATTGACAGAAAAAGTTGGGGTAGCGCTAACGCCTAATGATTTACCATAGCGCAATACTTCCTGTACTTCGCTATTATATTGATTACTGTTCAAACAGGAACGAAAGTTGTTTTCATCCAATCCCAACGATCCGGCAAAGGCAACAAGACGTTTATCACTGAAATTACCAGTATTTTCTCCATTCCAATTGAGGAACAGCGTATCGTGATAATCCCAGAATTGTCCTTGTTCATTTGCGCAATATGCAGCTTCAGCTGCCTGAAATGATTCATTTCCGAGGAAACTGAATGGCACATACTTGAACAAAACATCACCTGTTGCCACATAGCGATTAATTAAATCTTCTTCAAAATTCGACCAGAAGCGGTAACACGCAATACATTGAAAATCTGAAAATTCTTCGACTACGACAGCTGCATCAGGATTACCCATGGTTAATCCATCTGTTTGTGGACGAGTCTTCTCTTCGATCATTTTAATTTCCCCAACAGGTTTTTGAGATTGATAAATTACAAATGCTGAAATGAGAAGTGATATTGAAATCACACTGATTAACACGATGCGACGTTGGCTTTGTGCTTTTTTAATTCTCTTATTCCTGATTTCCTGTCTTTTACCCATAAATAATCCTCCATGTAATCAAGAATTTTAAGCTGAATTAGGATAAAGTCAACCAGCAATGTAAAGTTAGACCGTAAATTTATGTTATTCTTCGAATCAAAACCGGATATTTTTCTTCAGTTTGGATAAAACCCGTACGAGAATACAACGCCTTCGATGATAAATTATCATCCTGTGTGTTCACAGTAATTTTGTTGATACCTTCTGCTGAATAATGAGAAAATAAATCAAACAGGAGGGCTTTTCCAATATTTTTTCCCTGAAAGTCCGGATCTACAGCCAGACGCGCAAGATGTGCTGAAGAATAAGATTCAGTACTCATCTGGTATCCGATGACTCTTCCCTGATAAAATGCTACTGTTGAATATCCAGATTGTTGGTAAGCCTTTTTCAGGGGTTGTTCTGGCAATTGCCACAAAGGAGCAAAACAACGGGCATCCAGATTAGCAACTTCAATTAATTCTTTTGGTTCTGCAGGCCTGATGATTAAACCTTGTAATGATTGAGGTTGAGAAATAATATTTGTAAACCACTCAAACACAATAATATTTTGATGAACCACAAATGATTGTTTCAATAAAACATCAACAAACCATTGATGAATACCGAGTACAGCAATCGTTGAAATTTTTCCCTGGTATGAAGTGATAATTCTTTCAATAAGAAGATTCCAGATTTCTTTTCGTGAATACAATGATGAACAGGCAAATAATCGCACCCAGGCGACATCATCTACATCGCTGGGTGCAGCCAGACACGCTATTATTTCACCATCCTGAATGGCAAGATAAAAAGGTTGGAATCCCAACCAATCAAGAACAGGCTGCCAATCCAGATGTTGATGAATAAAAAATTCATATCTTAAAAAAAAGTCTAGTTTTGCTTGATCATTTTCAGACGCTGGGCGAATTTCTAATGAAGAGTACATTCGTAAAGTTAATTCTTATCGATTACCGATTTTCATCACTAAGTCGGTTAATTTTTTTAGAATTTTTTCTCTTCTGGAGAGTTTCGGAAGATTGTGCAACGCTGCTGTCATGCTGCCCAAGGCATCTAATTGATCTCCCTTTTGGATCTGAAGGGCTGAAATTCGTTTAAGCACATAAGCTCTGGATTCGTTTTCACCAGCCAGTTTTAGTTTATCAGCAGCAATTTGATAGTAATCTAATGCCAGGTCTTTTTTGCCCAAATTTTCCAATGCAGAAGCCTGGTTACCCATCGCCAACCCGTAATTTTTCCAATCTTCTGTTTCTTCAAAAATTAGGTGAGTGTCTTTTGATAAATTAAAAGATTTTTGAAAATCACCAGACATCAGGTAGGCAACGCTGGCGTTGTTCTTCATTTCAGCCGATTTACAAACTTCACTTAATTCCTGAAATTCACCAGCAATACTTTCAAATAACCTGGCGGATTCCACATATTTTTTTTGTTTGAAGAGGTCATTTGCGCGGGATATATCTCCATTAATTTTCATAGCGATTATAACGTTATTTCTAACAGTCCTTCTGCTACCAAACGTAATTTTTTAACATCGAGTTCACTCAATTTCATGGCCAGATCCAGATAAGGTGCATTAATTGGTTTGGTTATGAACTCTCGAAATTCCTGGGGTAGTTCTTTCAAACTATTTATTTCGGCATTTTCTTTACGCCAGGCACCAATTTTCCCCTGGTTATCAAAGAAATCTTCGATTTGACAATTTAAACATTTGGCAATAATCTCAAGTATTGGAACTGGTATTTCTACTTCTCCATTTTCGAACCTTGTTAGTTGATCATTGTCAATTTCGCATTTCTCAGCGAGTTCCTCACTTGTAATCTGGTTTTCCTGGCGCTTTGATTTAATATTCGCGCCAATGATTTTGTTTCTAATTTTCAATAATGTTCGAAATTTTTCTTCTAATTCATCATTTATATCTGATTTTAGAATTTGTTTTCCCCAAAAATGATCCATTGGCAAATTATAAGTAAATGCCAGAATTTCTAATTCAGGTAAACTGGGAGAAATACTGCCATTTTCAAATTGTATCAATCGATTTTCAGCAATTCCAGTTTGTTTTGAAATTTCGGCGACTGAGGATTTTTTTGAAAGACGAGCATCCATTAATAAAATCCCTAATTTTTTACTTCGAATTTGGATGTATAGTTTGTTATTTTTCATAACGGGCTCCCTATTCTTCATTCAGAAGATAATCTTAAAAAAAATTATAGCAGGATTTTATCTTCGTTGCCGACCGGAGGCTAAAATTTGTGCAACACTGGCTCCAAAGACCTCAGGACCGAGCATAAACCCATTTTGTTCAAGACGTGGTGTGAAGAACGGACGAATTCCTGTCGGTTTGAGCTCACCAATCACTTTGCCTTCTGGTGTGATGCCGGTTTTTTCAAATTTGAAAATATCGGTCATTACGATTGTCTGACCTTCCATTCCGGCAACCTCGGTTATGGAAGTTATTTTTCTACTTCCATCACTTAACCTTGATTGTTGCACGATCAAATCAATGGCACTGGCTACCTGTTCACGAATGACACCAATTGGCAAATCCATACCTGCCATTAAACACAAAGTCTCCAACCTGGATAGGGCATCTCGCGGAGAATTAGCATGTAAGGTTGTTAATGATCCATCATGGCCTGTATTCATCGCCTGCAACATATCCAGCGCTTCTCCACCACGCACCTCACCAACAATAATTCGATCTGGACGCATGCGTAATGAATTCCTCACCAGTTCACGTATGGACACCTGATATTTCCCTTCAATATTCGGTGGTTTTGTTTCCATACGGACTACATGTTCCTGTTGCAGTTGCAATTCAGCCGCATCCTCAATGGTTACAATCCTTTCAGCAGGAGGGATAAACCGCGATAATACATTCAACAGAGTGGTTTTACCTGAACCCGTACCACCCGAAATCATAATATTTAATCGGGAGATGACACAGGCTTCCAGAAATTTTGCCATGTTCCTGGTAACAGAACCGAATTCAATCAGCTGGTCAATCGAAAGCCTGCCTTTCTCAAATTTACGAATCGTAATCGTTGGTCCATCAATTGCCACTGGAGGAATGACAGCATTTACACGTGATCCATCCGGTAGTCGTGCATCAACGGTTGGAGTATCTGAATCTATTCTGCGACCAAGTGGCATAATGATCTTTTCAATAATCCTCAAAACTGCATCATCATCCTCGAAGGTGATTCCAGTCTTGACTAATTTTCCTTTTTGTTCAATATAAACAGAATTCGGGCCATTAACCATCACTTCACTGATCGTATGATCTTCTAATAAGGATTGAAGGGGGCCAAAGCCTAAAATTTCATCTAAAATTTCTTTGAATAACTGGTCCTGTATCGTTTGTGGCAACTTAATATTCAGGGATTGATAAGCAACTTTAAGCGTGTTTCTAACAAATTCATCTCGATCACGATAAGGAGGTCGTTTATTTTCAAGCTCTCTGAAGATCAACGTCAGAATATGTTGTTTCAACTTATTGAAATCATTTGGGTTCATTTAAAATTCACCATTATTTCTCTACTATTTCATCTGAAGGTAATATCCAGATAATCTGATCTGTATTGATGGCAAGAAAATTTGATTTGTAAATTACTTTTTCATTGACATCCAGGATTTCAACATCTGTCAAAGCTAAAAAATGATTGCTTTCATTTAATTCATCCAATAAACGCAAATCCATTTGAACGTGAAAAAAACCTCTAATTTTTTGCGTGGTTGTTTGAATAAGTACTTCTCTTTGATCTTTTGTTATTTTGGGGGTAAAAATTTTTCCTTTTTCTTCAAATTGGGTAATCATTTTTTCCTCTTTCATTATTTCATTGTATCCATAGGGGGCATCAGATACCCAAGACCCGACCTTGTTACGATGTGAATGGGATTGTGAGGATCCTTCTCAATTTTTTGCCTCAACCTGGCAATACTTACCCATAGAATTTCTTTATCCTGACGATATTGTGGTCCCCAAATAGCAGAAAGTAATTCCTCAGCAGATAACACTTTACCAACATTATGGGCAAATTGAATTAATAATTTGTATTCAGTTGCTGACAAGAAAATTGGAGATTCTTCCCGCCAAATTTCCGCACGCGCCAGGTCAATTTTTAAATCACCGTGTTCAAAAAAACGTGTTGCCTTCGATGTTTCTGTTGTTTGTGATCGTCGTAAAACGGATCGAACCCGGGCAATCAGCTCTGTAGCAGAAAAGGGTTTTGCCACATAATCATCAGCGCCAGAATTGAGACCCTTCACACGGTCTTGTTCTTCGTTTTTTCCAGTCAACATGATGATTGGAACTTCGCTGAATTGGCGAATCCGTTCGAGGGTTGAAAAACCATCTAATTTTGGCATCATTACATCAAGAATGACCAGATCGGGATGTTTCTTCGATACCAGGTCAAGGCATTCTTCACCATTTGTTGCTGTTATTACTTCATATCCTTCAGTACCTAAATTAATTTCAAGTAAATGCCGATAAAGTTTTTCATCGTCCACTACTAATATTTTTGTTCCTTTTGTCATAAGAACCTCCAGGCGATCATCATTCTAATTATCATTCAAAGGCAGAAACACATGGATCGTTGTTCCTTTTCCAGGGATGGAAGTCGCATTGATCTGACCTTGATGTGCTTCAATAATTTTTTTGCAAATAAATAATCCTAAACCGGATCCGCGTGTATCCTGATTGTGTTCCTCGGATCGATAAAATCGTTCAAATACCTTTTCCAGGTCTTTCGTCGGGATTCCAGGTCCAGTGTCTTTTACATCAATGGTGATACCTTGAGGTTCTTTGTAGATTCTAAATAACAATGGTTTTCCCGGGGCATATTTTGCTGCATTGGAAACGAGGTTATCGAATACTTGCTTTAATCGTCTGGGATCTCCATGAAGCGTCGGCAATTCCTGACGAATGTCAAGATTGATCTGAAGTTCTGGATGGTGAATTCTTGCATGGGAAATGACATCATTTAGCAGGGCATCAATTCGTAATAACTGAATATTCAACGTGGTGTTGCCAGATTGAAACCGAGATGAATCTAAAAGATTATCAATTAGATCTTTCAATCGATCCGTTTCCTGATCAATAATCTGTAGAAATTCATTTTGATTTTCAATACTCCAACTTGTGTCCTGTCGGAGTAATGTGGTTGTGTAGCCTTTTATAAAACCTATTGGATTTTTCAATTCATGCGATAGAGTAGAAATAAAATCATCCTGGATTTGCAATGTTTGTATATGTTCTTCGAGCTGCTCGATCATTGACTCACGTTCTTGTCGGAGGATCATTGATGAAATTTGGGAAGACATGAACTCTGCAAAATTTATATGATCTCTGGTAAAAATTGGTGACCCAAAGCGGATGATAACAACTACACCTAATTCTGCTTTTTTGGATTGCAGGGGTATTGCAAGAATATGAGGTCGCTTCAATCGATCAGATTCTTCTTCAGAAGGTTCTGATAGGATGGTGCGGTTGTTCGTAATAACCTCTGATATGATATTTTCACCCCAGGCTACATCCGCCTCTTTATTTTTTCCACGCCCTGTCGCTCGAGCGTAGGCAATCTCCAGATCTGAATGGGATTCATTATATCGATAGACAGCCAGGTTATCAAAGATGAAATATGGTCGTATTTCACTGCAAACCACATCCAGAGCCTGTTTCCAATTTAAAGATTCCCAACAAATCTTACTTAACGAATAGAGGGTTTCTGTTTTTATGGGTAATAAAGGCTCAATCATTTTTGTTTTTCAATCTTTTTAATGAAAATTCGAAAGTACTTCCAACATCAAAGTAAGAATCTACATTAAGTGTAGCACCATGTGATTCAATTATCTTCTTAGCAAGTGCAAGTCCCAGGCCAACTCCACCAGCTTTCCTGGTAGAAGAGCTATCAAGTTGGTGAAATGGCTCAAAAATTTCGTTGATTCGCTCTTTCTGAATACCAATCCCATTATCCTTGACTTTAAGATTTACAGTCTCCGGTGCCAATAAAATGGATATCTCGACAATTGCTTCTTTTTTGGAAAATTTTATCGCGTTATCAATAAGTTGGTTTATTACCCAGGCTATCTTTTTTTGATCAGCCATTACAAAGGCGGATGTAGTTCCCGGGAATATATCAAGCTTGAATTGGTTTTGCAAGTATGTAGTTTGAAAATTTGCGATTATTTCCTGGGTTACGGCTAAAAGATCAAATTCACTGGGAGAGATTAACACCTGCTCATGTTCCGCAAATGTAAACATGATCAGATCTTCAATTAACCGTTCCAAACGATTCGTTGCTTTTCCCATGATTTCCAAAACTTGATTTTGATCATCCGATAATGGACCCAGGTCGTTCGAGATCATCAAATCCAGATATCCTTTTATGTGAGTTAATGGGGTTCTTAAT